>JANQJJ010000556.1 GCA_028281725.1 Pirellulaceae bacterium
AGGGGAGCGGGCAGTCAACTCTTAGGCGGCGTTCACGCAATGACTGGGCGAATCACGTTTCCCGCGACATCCGTCAGGCGATAGGAGCGTCCATTGTGACGATATGTCAGTCGTTCGTGGTCGAGCCCTAGAAGGTGAAGAATTGTGGCGTGGATGTCGTGAACCGAAACCGGGTTTTCTGCGGCACGGTATCCGATTTCGTCCGTTTCGCCGTAGTGCGTGCCGCCCTTGATTCCGCCACCAGCCATCCACATGAGGAATCCATGGGGATTGTGGTCACGCCCGCTGCCACGCTGCGAAATGGGCATGCGTCCGAATTCGCCACCCCAAATGACGAGCGTGCTCTCCAACAGGCCGCGTTGCTTCAAGTCGGTCAGTAGTGCCGCGATCGGTTGGTCGGTTGCCTGGCAGTTTTCACGATGATTTTTTTCTAAACCACCGTGTGCATCCCACTCACCATCGCTATAGAGTTGTACGAATCGAACACCACGCTCGACCAACCGACGTGCCAAAAGGCATTTCCGCCCAAAGCTCTTCGTTGCCTTCTCGTGAAGTCCATATTCCTCCAGAGTTCGCGCAGATTCCTGACTTAGATCGACTGCATCATTTGCCTCCGACTGCATTTGAAATGCTAACTCGTAGCTACGAATTCGAGCTGACAAATCCGATTCATCCGCATGACGACGAAGATGTTCGTTGTTGAGAGACGCGACGAAGTCGAGCGTTTTCCGTTGTTGCGATGCGGACACATCGCTGGGACGATCGAGGTTTAGCAGTGGACTTCCGGAGGTGCGAAACGGTGTGCCCTGAAACGCGGCGGGCAGGAACCCGCTGGACCAATTCATCGGACCACCTTTTGAGCCGTTGTCATTTTGCATGACGACAAAGCCGGGAAGGTTGCTGTTGACACTGCCCAGCCCATAGTTGATCCACGCCCCGGCGCTCGGAAAACCGGAACGTGGGATTCCGGTATTCATCTGAAACATCGCCGGAGCATGATTGGGCGTTTCACAATGCACGGACTTGATGAGGGCCAGATCATCGACTCTTCGTGCAACATGGGGCATATGCTCGCAGACCCAAGTTCCACTCTCGCCCTGCTGCTTGAACGAAAACGGCGACTTCATCAGTGGACCGGGATTTCCAAAAAAAACATCGATCGACTCTCGTGGTTGCTTTCCGTGACCGCGAGTCAGCTCAGGTTTGGGGTCGAACGTATCCATGGCGCTTGGTCCGCCTTCCATGAACAACCAGATGATCGACTTTGCTCTGGGGGCGAAATGGGGGCCCGCAGATTCGATCACTCCATCAGCACACAATAAATCCGCGAGCGCCAGAGTGCCGAGGCCGCATCCGGCTACGGACAGGAGTTGTCGGCGGCTAAGTGGAGGCTGCATGGCGGCTCATTTCCTACTCGATGTATACAAATTCGTTACTCATCAGCAGTGCGTGGCACAGGTCGGCCAGCGGAGCGCCACCCTCGCTGGTGGAGAGAAATTCGACCGAACGTTTCAATTCTGACTCCGTTGGAGGCCTTCCCAAACTGCGACGAAACACGGCGCCTACTTGCTCGCGCACGTCGTCTTGATCCTGCGAGCGGACAGCGGCGGCGAAGTCGCGCGCGGCTCCGCGGATCGACGGATTGTTGAGGAGTGTCAGCGCCTGAACGGCTACGGTCGTAGGCACGCGTCGGCCGCAACTCGCCGTGGGGTCAGGCGCATCAAACGCCTCCATCATTGGGAAGCGAATCGATCGTTTGACGAATATGTAGAGACTCCTCCGCCAGTGCTCGGGGCCTTCTATGATGTCCGTCGGCCACTTGTCGCGCGACCGAGTTGCCATCGCGGCCGCCGGTATAAATGGACGAATCGCGGGCCCATGCAGTTGCCGGTTCAACCGACCGGATACAGCAAGAATCGCATCACGAGTCGCCTCAGAGTCAAGGCGTTTCGACTTGCGATAGGAGAGCCAGCGGCCGGCGGGATCGAGCTTGCTGAATTGGCTGCGCTGACTGGACTGTCGATAAACGTTGCTCGTTAGAATCAAACGATGAATCGACTTGAGCTTCCACTCATTGCGAACCAGCTCTGCTGCCAGCCACTCGAGCAACTCGGGGTGAGACGGCCGGCTGCCCTGAACCCCGAAGTCGTTCGGAGTGGCAACCAGCCCCGTACCGAAGTAGTGATACCAGATCCTGTTCACGATCACTCGCGCCGTCAGTGCGCCCGCGCCATGATCTATGTCGGTTAACCAAAGTGCGAATGCAGAGCGATTCCCGGTCGTCTGCACGCCGTGGTTACGAGCCAATGCGGTTGAATGGTAGTCGGCAAACGACCGATTCCTCGTTAGCACCGAAAAGAAACCGGGAGGCGTCACGTCTGCCGGTGATCCGACGTCGCCGCGCTTGAGCAAGCGGACTTCCACAGGGGTGTTGCTTGTTTCGGTCACCAGCACCGCGGGCTGTTTCGCCCATTCCGATTCGTGGGTACTTGCGTTTGCGGCAGCTTCGAGTTGCTCGAAATGTTCGCGTTCTGCGCCAGTCAACCACGCTCGCCACTGCTGGTCATCAAACTCGATCGATTTACCGTACTTCTTAAACGCCCGTTTGGATTCGGCCGGATTTCCGGGGCCTGCAGCCAGCCATTTCGCTTCATCTTCCGTGCAATCGAGAGCGCCAATCTTCTCTAGCAACAGCTTGCGCCGCGACCGCTTCCGCCACAGATCGAGCTCGCGACGAGCACGAATCAGCGCCGAGTCTTGTCGACTGGAAGAAGCAAACGTGGCGACCATACGGTAGTAGTCACGTGTTGGAATCGCATCGAATTTATGATCGTGACACCGTGCGCATCCAAGCGTAAGCCCCAAGAAGGCTTGCGACGTTGTTGAGACAATATCGTCTAACTCGTCGTATCGAATTCCCTTGAGCACTTCTTCCGGTGCGGTCGCGGCACTTCGATTCAAGGGGCCCGCTGCGAGAAAGCCGGTCGCGGCGACTGCCACGGGATTGTCCGGCTGGAGTTCATCGCCGGCAATTTGCCACCGGACAAACTGGTCGAAAGGCAGGTCCGAGTTGAGCGCGCGTATCACAAAGTCTCGGTACTGATAGGCGTTCGGACGGTCTAGGTCGTTCTCATATCCATTGCTGTCTGCATAGCGTGCGACATCCAACCAATGACGAGCCCAACGCTCTCCGAAATGTTTGTTTTCGAGTAATGTGTCCGCCAGCAAATCCGCGTCGAAAAGCTCATTCGACTCCGTTGATATGACTTGCTGTTCGCTCGGAGGCAATCCAAGCACGTCAAAATGCATCCTGCGCTGCAATGCCAGTGGCCGCGCAGGCTCATTCGGGCGCAGTTCGCGCTGCCGCATGGTACGCAACACAAATGCATCGATCGGAGTGCGAACCCAATCTGAGTCGATCTTCGGGACCTCTAAGGTCTTCAGCGGCTGAAACGACCAGAATTGCCGATCCTCGCCTGTAATCGTCATCTCGGTCGTCGAGGGAACCGCGTTTGCGGAATCGGGCCACTGAGCTCCCGCTGCAATCCATTGTTTCACCGTCTCAATTTCTGATGGCGATAGCCGAGCACCATCGGGAGGCATCCACAGACCGTCGTCGTCGGAAACGATCCGTCGCATCAGCTCACTCTCATCAGGCTTGCCAACCACGATGGGTGCATCACCCGAATCGGCTTCTCCAAACGCGCTCTCGCGACTATCGATGCGGAATCCGCCACGCTGCTTCTCCGCACCGTGGCATTTCACGCAATGTTGAGCGAAGATAGGTCTAACGTCCCGAGAAAAATCAAGTCCGGTTTCCTGATCTTCAGCCACCACCGGCGTCGCAACCGTCGCGAGTGCGACGAGCAGAAACTGTGTTAGCGACTTGGTCGACGCTGGCAGGTTTTTTGTGGACGAATTGACCATCCCGATATTCTAACTGTGACGCACCTATCATGCGACGAAGCCATGGACAGACCCAGGCAACGAATCGCCGTTTTCTCACCCAACCAGTTCCGCCGTTGGCATTTTTGCTGATCGCCACTATTGGTTTGAGTGCTGCCGCGGCAGATCGCCCTAACATCGTGCTGATCATGGCCGATGATCTCGTAGAGAAAAGCATGTGAAAGTGTGTTTCACCCCTTATGCGCCAAACGGAACGAACAGTACCGGCATACACACGACGCCTTTTCGTACGGCTTCCGCGTCCACCGAAGAATGCAGGTCCAGTCCCTTGGCTCACCAGTTTGCACTCCGCAGTTACACAGCACTACGGTGACGTACCATTGGTTTATGGAAATAGCACTATGGAGTCTCGTAGCTCTTCAAGCCGTAACTACTGAGTCCTGGATTGCTATTGTCGCGAGGGCGACTAACGGGAGCCCGGAAATAGCAGGTCACCGGCCAGTGCCAACGACATTAACTATCCTGCTCCCAGTAATACCTCCTCCAAGTAGTCCTTGTCATGTAGTCTGGCACGACCGGCTAACGCATCACAGAGGACTACTGCGACGATAGACGAGCCGGCGGCATTGCCTCCGTGTTTGTATTGGTAGGATTCTGCAAACGTCACCTTGCCGTCTTGGGGACCGTTGTTCAACTCTTCGAGTGGCGCCGTTAGCGGTGTTCTCCGTCAGCGTAGCTGTTCACGTTGGTACAGGGCGTTTGTGTCGCTTCGCGACGAGGTCTTGCTTCCCGGCGTTCCCTTTCCTGCTCTGGTCACACCCTGCCTGGTTTCCTACTGCCCGATCGCGATCTACGACCTGACTGACGAGAAACCCGGATGGACCCTTTATTGTTATTCTTACGTGGATTCGGATACTGCTCCTGGAAGCCACTCCACTCCTGGGGTGTGAACGCGTTCTTATACGCTTTAACTCGTGTATACTGCGGCCACAGGTCCAAGCGTACGTGCAGCCAGGGAACGGTCGCGCCATAGGAGTTCAGGCATACGCTGTGACCTTGCTCCAGACGCTTTTGCATCGCGTGGCCGACCGCCTGAAGAAGCTGGTGCTTTTTGTCGTCAGGCGCTTCGCGCATAAATTGACCTATGTGACAATAGCAGGCGTAATCTTGCCCGTTAGACGGCGGACGGGGACAGACGAGAAGGTTACATTTTCTGGGATTCAGAAACGCCGTTATTTCGTCGCTGGACGTGTATTCGTTGGTCTCCTGACGTTTAAATTGGTTATTGAATTGTTTGGGGTCGCCCCGATCCTTCCACCGTTCCAACTCAGGGTATTCATAAAAGATCACCTCAAAGTTATCGTTGTCGTCCAGTGATTTCATCGGCGGACACTCAAATCGATAGTACTTAGGGGCCTTGTCGCGAAACAGTGCTATCAAGTGCTCGCGAAAGCTCTTGTCATTCTGCAGAAGGGTGACAGCTTCGCGGCGACTGACGTTGGTTTCGTTTCGCGTGACGCGGAATCTCTTCGCCGTTTTGACTCCTTTGCGGAGATCATCCGGGCCAAGCGTTGTTTCCTGGGCGCCCCAGACTGGACCCGCCTTTTCCGCTGCACTACCGAAACACCTCGAGACCTCCGGTGCGGCGACCAGATCGCCAACGTTCCGCACTGGTCGTTGTTGCCCTGTCTGCAGGTTGTCGGCACTCTGAGCGCCGGCGGTGACATCTACGTCGACGAGAGTTGGTGACTTCTCCGGCCCCGAATTGACAAGATTATTGAGGTCATTGTCCTTATCGCCTCTGTCGTCGTTGGGTAAGAGGTAGTGGCGTGTCCCAGCATCAGATTGCGTCGGACTCTGTGTCTGATTGGACTTTCGGTGGCGGTAGACTGCCCACCCTACGAGGCAGCCGAGGATGAGGAAGCCGACTACGGGGACCACGCCTCCGATGACTGCTGCAGCCGTCGTTCCGACGGTGAGGGCGACGCTGGCGCCACCGAGGGACGCGATACCGCCAGCGATCGTACCAACAACAGA
>JANQJJ010000045.1 GCA_028281725.1 Pirellulaceae bacterium
GGCACGTTGCCGTTCATTCTCCCCGCTTTGGAGCAATCTACCGTCTACAATAAAATTCCCGATGGACACTTGAACATAGATCAATTGGGCAATCGACGTTGGTTCCGACAGGCCGAATTGTTTTTGCTGGCACAAGCCAGACTGTCGGCCTTTGTCTGTCCATCAGATACCGAAGAGACCGGCACGGATAGAGTTCTTTCCCGTTCACACATGTACCGCAATGCAACCGGAGGCGTAACGCATCAAGCGTTTTCGCTTACGAACGTTGGCTTCGGAATTACGTCGTACGTTGGTAGCGCGGGCCGGCGGGGTGCCGTGGATCGAAACCGAGGGATTTTCTTCAACCGATCAAAAACCAAGTTTCGTGATATCACCGATGGCTCCAGCTATACCATGATGTATGGCGAAACGAAGGCTGGTCCCAATTTGGCTTACGTTTGGATATCCGCCGGCCCCATTAGCTCGGCATTTGGCTTCGGCGATCGCTTTTCTCATTGGGGCAGTTATCACCCCGGAGGGATCATGACAATCGGACTCGCCGATGGTTCTACCAGGACAATCTCCGACAACATCGACTTCCAACTATTCCGCAATCTGACCATGATGGCCGACGGGGACGTCATCGGGGAGTATTGAGCGGGTCTTACTGGTCAGTCGCGAGGATGCTCGTGTCGGCCGGCGTGCTTACGGCGCCGGTTGGTTCGGTGCACATCTGGTCTTCCATCCCTCCGGAAAAGTCAACCATGATCAAGTTCGGCAAAGCCATGATGCCTACGTGGGAGTCGCTGTCAAAAGCGACTCCGTGCGGGGTGTTGGTGATCCTGATGGTGCTCCTGTGCGGCTGTGGCGGCGCCTCCAATGAAGTCAGATTTCCCGCCGAGCCGATTCCCATGCCGGAAGAGGAAGAGGAAACGGAGAGCGTGCACGTTGAAGAAGAGTCGTGATGACACCGTGGTGGGCAGGGTATTGCGGGCACCCTGCGGTCGGCTGCGCCAGATCGACCTTACGGCAGGTTAAGATTTCGAACCTTTGACACTCCGGAGGCAGCGTCCGAGAGCCACGCCGGTTGCGATCTGTTAGATTGATATCCGTCGACATCTGTTCCCCGAGCCCATCCTTTCCTGGAGTTCAGACTTGCCAAACGCAACTCAGACAACCCTAACTTCGGTCTTCCTTTTCGCGCTTGCCATCGGTTCGCAGCCAAGTTGGCTTTCAGCTACGGAAATCATCCAAATCACGCCGGAGAACTACCGTGATGTGGTACCCGCTGGAAAGGAGGTCGATGCCATCCACGGCGACTGGGTGATCCGCAATCGGCAGGTCGTGGCGGTGATCGCACAGCCGCTGCCGGGCCGCAAGGCCAATATGACGGTGCGTGGAGTGGCCGGCATGTTGATCGATTTCACGCGGCGATATCATGGAAGCGACCAACTCAGTTGTTTTTACCCGGCAGCGGGACGGTACCTGTTCGAAAACGCCGAATCCTTCTCGTGTACAGTGGACGGCGCCGCGATGACGCCGGAGGAGGCCAAGAACGCTCAGGGTGAGGCAATTTCGATCAGCTTCTCGGGCGAGCCGCTGGCTGCCGATGGAACGACGGCCCTGGTCACATATACGCTGCGCGATGACCAGGATTGGATCGAGTATCGTGTCCAGCTGAGTAACGCCTCCGACGGCGAACGGAAGCTTGCGAAAGAGGATTCGCTGCGCTGCGACGGCAATCTTTTTAAGATGCAGAGCATCGAAGATCTGCGTCTGTTCTACGCCGAAGATCAATACTTTGGACAGTGTTATGGTTTTATGCACGATGAAGGTGTGCTCGCGCGTGCCGGCAGCGGTCGCAATCTGGTGCTTCGGTCCGCTGCCGATAGCGATGCCCTGGTCGCGGCGGGTCAGAGCGTCACCTGGAGTGGCAAGGTCACCTGTTCTCAAGGTTTGCCTGGCGTGCTCAGTTGGGCTAAGGCTGTAGTGGATGGAAGTCAGACCACTCCCGTTCAACTGATACTTCAGAGCCCGCAGGGGCCCGTGCCGCATGCCAAGATTGAGTTTTTCCGTGGCGACGCTTCCCTCGGTACGATTCAAAGTGACGGCGGCGGAACAACCAGAACGCGGTTGTTGCCGGGTAGCTACCTGGCCGTTGTCCGCTGCATTGGCCGGGAGAAACGAGAACACGAGTTCGTTGTCGAAGCGGCTCCGCGGGCAGACACGCTGAGCTTGCCGGCTGCGAGCCGGGTGCGAGCACGCATTACCGACCGAGCGGGGCGGCCCATCGCCGCCAAGGTACAGTTCCTGGGCATTGAGGGAACAGCCGATCCTGATTATGGTCCGGACTCGGCGATTGCTGCCGTTAAAAATGTAGTGTACTGTGCCCGAGGTCGATTCGAGCAACCCATCGATCCGGGCAAATATCAGGTGATCGTCAGTCACGGACCGGAATACGATGCGGAAACTAGGGAGATCGAAGTCAAAGCGGGACAGCTGGTGCAGCTGACCAGTTCCCTGACACGCTCGGTGCATACTGCCGGTTGGATTAGCTCCGACTTTCATAGCCATTCCAGTCCGTCTGGCGACAACGTTTCCCATCAAACAGGTCGCGTGCTCAACTTGCTGGCCGAGCATATCGAGTTCGCTCCCTGCACCGAGCACAATCGAATTGACACTTACCAAGATGATCTGCAGTTGCTCGGCGCGACGCGGTCGATGGCCACTTGCACTGGAATAGAACTGACCGGATCTCCATTGCCGATCAATCACCAAAACGCCTTCCCGCTTCATCGGCACGAACATGAACAAGATGGTGGCGGGCCGCTGAACGACGCGGATCCAGTCGTGCAGATCGAAAGACTCGCACTTTGGGACAACTCGAGTTCCAAGGTGGTGCAGACGAATCATCCGAACATTCCGCAGATCCTCGGAGATCGCGACCTGGATGGAAAACCCGATGATGGTTTCCGAGGCATGCTTGGCTGGATGGACGTGATCGAAGTTCACCCACCGCAGGCCATCTTTACTCCTCCGCCAGCGGATGTGGCGCCCAAGGATAAGTACAGCAATCCCATGTTCTTCTGGATGCGTTTGATCAATCTCGGATATCGTATTTCGGGAGTCGTGAACACGGACGCGCACTACAATTTCCACGGTTCAGGCTGGCTCCGGAACTATATGCAAAGCTCGACCGACGATCCGGCAAAAATCTCGATCGAAGAGATGATTCATTCCGCCGAGCACGGCCATATGATCATGACCACCGGACCGTTTCTGGAAGCGGAGGTACGGATCGAGCGCAATGGTCAGGTCCAAAGGTTCGTCAGTGGGGAGGATGTCGAGCTGGACAGCCAGGGGGGCCGTCTGTGGATTCGCGTCCAATGTCCGAACTGGTTCGACGTCAATCGAGTTCAGGTGTTTGCCAACGGACGTCCCATCAAGCAGTTGAACTTTACCCGCAAGACGCATCCGAAGCTATTCCATGATTCTTCGGTGCGTTTTGAGCTCGAGACCGATTTGCCTCGGATCAACGTCGATACGCACCTGATCGTAGCGACCATTGGCGAAGGGCTGACGTTGGGGCAGGTGATGGGGCCGAGCCGCGGTGAGCTGCCGCCGGTGGCCGTTACGAATCCCATTTTTCTGGACAGGGACGGTAGCGGATTTCAGGGAAATGGCGATGATCTAGGAGTGCCGTTCATGTTGCCGCAGCTCGCTCCGTAGGGTGGATGCCGGCCCGGCGCGAACCGCTTTCCCTGTGCGGGCGGCTACTGGCGGATTGTCCGACCGGCGGCGATGCGCAGCATTCGATAGGACCTTATCCACGCGGAGATTCCGGAGTGTCGACACCGACCAAGACTTCAATCAACCAGCAACGCTCGATCGCTGCGTTTGACCGTGCTAGCGGTTTGATGCCGGGAGGCGTCAACAGCCCGGCTCGTGCCTTCGGTGCCGTGGGTGGAAAACCGCTATTCATCGAGCGAGCCGAAGGACCGTTTCTGTTCGACATCGACGGCAATCGCCTGCTCGACTACATCGGATCGTGGGGACCTATGATTCTTGGGCACGCTCATCCGGTGGTGATCGAGGCCATCCAATCAGCCGCGTCGCGCGGCACCAGCTACGGCGCTCCGACCGAGGCGGAAACCGAACTGGCCGAATTGATCGTCGAAGCCGTACCCAGCGTTGAGAAGCTGCGTTTGGTCAACAGCGGCACCGAAGCGACGATGAGTGCTATTCGGTTGGCACGGGGAGCGACCGGTCGCGATCAGGTGATCAAGTTTTCAGGTAACTACCATGGACACGTCGACAGTTTGCTAGTCGCCGCCGGTAGTTCCGCGGCCAATCTGGGTGTGCCGGATTCTCCCGGTGTCACCGAAGGTACCAGCCGCGATACGCTGATTCTCGAGTACAACGATGTCGGGGCGCTGCAGGCCGCGTTCGACAAGCACGGCCAGGAATTGGCTTGCGTTATTCTCGAGCCCGTGGTCGGCAACATGGGATGTGTACCGCCGCGACCCGGGTTTTTAGAGGCCGCTCGAGAGCTTTGCACAAAGCATGGCGCAGTGCTCATCTTCGATGAAGTGATGACCGGTTTTCGCGTGGCTTACGGGGGGGCGCAACAGCGGTTCGGCGTGACACCCGATCTGACTACGCTGGGCAAGATCGTCGGCGGTGGCTTGCCCGTGGGAGCCTACGGAGGGCGAGCTGATCTGATGGATCAAGTTCTGCCTGCCGGCAAAGTCTTTCAGGCTGGCACGCTCAGCGGCAATCCTTTGGCTACGGCTGCCGGTGCCGCCATGCTGAAGCTGCTCCGGGACGATTCACCCTATCCCTATCTGGAGGAGCAGGGGCAGCGATTGGCCGATGGTCTGACCCGTGCGGCCAGTCGTGCCGGCATTCCACATCAGCTACAGCGAGTCGGCAGTATGATGACCCTCTTCTTCTGCGATCAGGCCGTTCATGGTTGGACAGAAGCCTCCACGTGCAATCGCGAACGCTTCGCAAAATATTTCTGGGGGATGGTGGAGCGTGGCGTCTACATGCCCTGTAGTCAGTTTGAAGCTCTCTTCTTCTCAGCCACTCATACAGCCGAGCATATTGACCAAACAATCGATGCAGCCGAGGCTGTATTGCAAGATGTCTAACCCGACGACTCTCCGCCGCCAACCGGTCAGCTGACGAGGCCCTAGTGCTTTGTCAACACTAAAGATTCGGGTAAAGGGGTCAGGAGTCAATTGCCGGAACGGCCCTTCGGGTGCTGTGCACAATTGACTCCTGCCCCCTTTACCCGACCCAAAGAAATCGTTGCTCAATCGAGTTGGGGGCGACGCATCACTTGACCAATCCCGCGATCTAGTGGGCTTCCAACCAGTTCTCACCAACACCGACTTCGACTTGCAATGGGACGGACATAGGCAGCGCGCCAACCATCGCGTCGCGGATGACTGGAATGACCGTTTCCCGTTCCGATTTGTGCATGTCAAACACAATCTCGTCGTGGACCGTCAACAGCATTTTCGTCTTGAAGCCTCCTGTGCGAAGCGCCTGGTGGACTCGGATCATCGCCAGTTTGAGTATGTCCGCAGCGGTCCCTTGAATCGGACTGTTCATCGCCAGTCGCTCAGCGGCGTTGGTCAGATTGCGATTGCGAGAGTTGATGTCGCGCAGATACCGGCGACGTCCCGAGCGAGTCTTCACGTAGCCATGCTCTCTGGCATACGCAATCGTCTGATCAATATATTCTTGTACCCCCGGATACTGGTCGAAGTAGTTCTCGATCAGTGCGTGGGCTTCGGCGCGAGGAATGTTTAATCGCTGCTGCAACCCGAAGGCGGAGATACCGTAGATAATGCCAAAGTTGACGGTTTTCGCCTTGTCTCTCATTTCTCGCGTGACGTCCCGCACATCTACTTTGTAGACTTTGGATGCGGTCAATGCATGGATGTCCACATCGTTGCGGAATGCGTCTAACATGGCTTCGTCGCCGCTTAACTCGGCCATCACCCGCAGCTCGATCTGCGAATAGTCGGCCGAAAGTAGTAGATGGTGCTCGTCCCGAGGAACAAAGGCGGCACGGACTTCGCGGCCACGCTGCTTGCGCACCGGGATGGTCTGCAGATTGGGATCATTCGACTGAATGCGCCCGGTGGCCGTCCAAGCCTGACTGTAGTGCGTGTGCAAGCGACCGGTCTGCGGATTGACGGCCGCCGGCAGTTGATCGACATAGACGCTTTTGAGTTTCACGGCGCCACGATAGTCCAAAACATTGGCGACGACTTCGTGTCGATGGGCCAGACGCTCCAGCTCGGATTCACGAGTCGAATACTGGCCTGTCGCGGTCTTCTTAGGATTCTTCTCCAGCTGCAGTTCGTCGTAGAGTACGATTCCCAGCTGTTTTGGCGAATCGATGTTGAACTCGTGCCCCGCAGCTTCGAAAATCCGCTGTTGCAGCTGCGATATATCTTTTTCCAGTTGTCCTGAGAAGGCTTGCAAGGCGCTCGTGTCGAGCCGAATTCCTTCGTATTCCATGTCGACCAGTACAGGCAGCAGAGGACATTCGACTTCATAACATACCTGGCTCACGCCCCGAGCATCGATGTCGGGCCGAAGGACGTTGGCAACTTGGAGCGTCACGTCCGCGTCTTCAGCCGCGTATTGAGCCACTGCCGCGACCGGCACGTCCCGCATGTTCAGTTGATCCTCGCCGCGCTCCCCGATCAACTCGGTGGTAGCAATTGGCTTGTAATTCAGGTACAGCTTGGCGAGATAGTCGAGCCCATGCTGCATCTCCGGCTCTTTCATCGAGTGAGCCAGCATCGTGTCCAGTAGTGGCCCTCGCACCTCGATGCCATGCCACTTCAGTAGCGAGAGATCATACTTCAGGTTGTGGCCTACCTTGGTGATTTGCTCGTTCTCAAAAATCGGGCGGAACTCTTCGATCACCGCCTGGGCTTGTTCCGGGCTGTCAGGACAAACCACGTAGTACGCTTCGTTCTTCTTAAAGGAGAACGCGATGCCCAGCGGCAGAGCGCTGCGAGGATCCAGTCCGGTTGTTTCGGTGTCAAAGCAGAATTCGGAGCACTTTCCAAGTTGTTCAATCAGAGCCTGCCGCTCAGAGCGAGTCTTCACCGTTTCGTATCGATGCCGAACGTCGTGAATCGTCAACTCGTCGGTCAGATCGTCGAATAGCGAAGCTTGAATTTCGGCCTCCCGTTTTTGCCTCACCACGGCCGTACGGCTGGCAGACGACGAGAACGATTTGCCGAACAGACGTTTGCCAAGCGTGTCAAACTCCAGCTCGCTCAGCAGCTCCTTCAACTTCTTGGCATCGTAGGCGGTCCATTTCAGCGAAGCGAGCTCGACCCCGTGGGGAACATCTAGCTGGATGGTTACCAGGCGTTTGGACAGCAGCGCCTGCTCGGCGTTCTCCTGGACTCTTTCCTTTTGCTTGCCTTTGAGTTCCTCACTATGTTGCAAGAGGCCCTCGATGGAGCCATACCGAGCGACCAGCTTCTGCGCTGTTTTGGGACCGATGCCTGGTACTCCCGGAATGTTATCACTGGCGTCACCCATCAGTCCCAGGACATCAATGACCTGTTCAATTCGCTCGATCTCCCATTTGGTCAGCACCTCGGGCACGCCCAGTATTTCAACCTCCCCTCCCTTGCGGCCGGGTTTCATGACGAACACATTGTCTTTGACCAACTGGTCGTAGTCTTTGTCGGGTGTCACCATCATCGTTTGAAAGCCGGCATCGGAAGCCTGATGGGCTAGCGTGCCGATGATGTCGTCCGCTTCATATCCGGGCATGCGAAGGGAATGAATATTCAGCGCATCAAATAGGCGGTCGATATAGGGGAGCTGAGCCGCGATATCCTCCGGCATGGCTTCCCGCTGCGCTTTGTAGTCTGCAAACTCGGTGTGCCGTGCGGTGGGTTCCGGAGTGTCAAACACGGCGCCAATATGAGTCGGCTCCTCGCGGCGGATGATATCCAGAAGTGTGTTCAGAACGCCGAATACAGCCGACGTGCACAGGCCGCCGGACGTAAAACGCGGGCTCCGAACCAATGCGAAGTGCGCGCGGTAGATCAGTGCCATGGAGTCCAGGAGCACCAGTTTGTGAAAAATGGAATCACCCGCTTCGTCTGCCATCGTGTCGTAACCCTTGCGCCAAACGGATTTGCGCCGATCAAGACCACTCACTCGAAAATAGAGCGTTCTCTGCTCTCGCTCCATTTCGATTAGCTGGCAAATCGACTGTGGTGGCGAAGAATCTATAGCGCATCGTCGCGAAGATCAATCAGCGCCACCGCGCGGCAGCCTCCAAAGTAGCGGACCGTGGCGAGTTCCGCCTAGCGAATAACTCGACTACTCAGACGCAACCGCAACTCGAAAAATCAGATCTGGACAGAGCACCACCATCGGTGTTTCATGGAGCTTACCGGTGAATCCTATCTTTCCAATTGTTGTTTGCTCTGCAGGTAGGCAAACAGATCGCGAATTTGCTCTCCGGACAGCTGAGAGAGTAGTCCGTCAGGCATGGTCGACGCGGTTGATAGCTTGGCCTCTTGAATCTCATCGACCGCCAGACGAACGGTCTCGTTTTGTGTTGCCAGAGTGACCACGTGGTCGGTTCGCGAGGTCATCAGACCGGTCAGAACTCGCCCGTCTTCCATCAGAATCACCGTAGCTCGGAATTCCTTGTTGACCACTGCACTCGGATCGACGATGTTTTCCAGTAGGTAGTTCAGGTTGCTCCGCTGAGCGCCTGTTAGGTCCGGTCCCAGCTCGCCGCCTTGGCCGTACAGCTTGTGGCAGTTGCTGCAAGATTTCTCGAACACCGCGCGGCCCGCACGTTTATCGGCACCGGCGAGGACCTCGGGCGTTAGTTCGGCTCGGAGTTTCGCGATTTGCTCGCGACGCTCGGCTGGACTCTCGCGAACCTGGCCCCAGGTTTTGGCCAGCAAGGCATCTAGGGCCGTATCGCCCAGGCTGGCAATCTGCCTTGCTTGGAATGGCGAGATGGCCTCGCGATCGATTTGGCCTTGGCTGACGGCGGTCAGCAAGGCGGTGGCCCATGCTTTTCGAGAGGAAAGGATCGAGATGACTTGCGACCGATCGAGCGGACCGAACGAGTAGTAGGCTTTCACCAGTTGCTGGCCAATCTCGGGACCGGTTTCCTGTGCGAGGCCCGCTGCCGCGACTGTGTTGAGAAACCGTTTACGCAGCAGTTTCAGACATAATTCTCGCATTCCTTCGGCCCGCGCATCGACTAAGGACTGAAGCGCCGATTTCCTGACGTCTAGCGGCTCGGTTTCGTCGGCCGCAATTCGTTTCAATTCGCTGATGGCGACTCCATCACCAAACAAGACGTTTAGCTTCTGCAGAGCCAGCTGCGGGATCGTTTGGCCTCGGTTGACCAAGCCGACCTGCAGCTGGCTCTGCAGAAGCTAAACGTCTTG
>JANQJJ010000137.1 GCA_028281725.1 Pirellulaceae bacterium
TACCGTGATCAAGACGTTAACCAGGAAGCCCGCCCCTAACCCGGCCACGGCCGCGTTGAGCCAGATAGGGTGCCCGCTGCCGGCCGCCATCGCGAGGCACGCCAGACCGGCGATGACCAGTCCGGGACCTACATAGCTCAGCGTATGGGCGACGCGGTGTTCGGGAAGCCAGTCTGGGCTAGTGCCCCAGTCGGGAAGACCGTAGACATCTTCCGACCCGTCGCTGCTGGCCGATATGGTCCGGACGATCGTTAGACGAAGATCCCGGTGGTCACGCAGTGCTTTGACGGCAGCCTGACGAGATTCTACCTCCTGCCACGTCGGAGTTTGGGCGATCCAGCTTTGGAGCGTCTGTTTTCCCAAACGCGTGCCCGCTAACGAAACTAAACCAAGCAGACTGGCATTGCCGGCAACATCGAGATCGTCAGCAAAGGTTAGGGCCGAGTATTCTCTCAGCAGCGGCTGGTCCGGTAGCTGGCTCCAGTTGCGATCCAGTCGTGCGATTAGCCGGAGGAAGAGTTGCTGATCTGACTGGTGCCTTAGTTGGTCCAGCCGCACATGTTCATGACGCACAATGGCAACAAAAAAAGCTGCGGCCGAGATCCAGCCGACCGTTAGGAATAGTCCCTGATAGGATTCACCACCGTAGCCCGCCACCAAACATACCAGGGCAATCAAAAAGAGGGCCGTTCGTAGCCAGACCAATCGCACATGCTGTGATTGAAGGCGAAAGATCTCGTCACTTGCGCGCTGTAGATAACGCCCGTAGTACTCACGAGCCGAGTCACGGTGACGGGGAGTGTCTGCCGACGAGGTAGTCATCGATGTTGGTGGGCCAACTAGAGTCTCCGAGCTTGGCCACTACCCAGGCAGCGAGAGAAGCCATGAAGTATTCTTGGCAACCTATCGTATGAGCTATTGGCACAGGTTTCTAGGCGACTTCTTCATCTGGCATCGAAGATTGCGCAGAATCGGCCGTCGGGAAGATCGAACCGGCGGTCGGCAATTTCTCTTCCCACTGTTCACTCGATGGTTTGGCCTCCGGCAAGCGACCATGCAGCACTTCGATATTATGGCCCTCTCTGGTGAGGCGTCCCGCGTGTCTGGCAGGCACCCGCGCATGGATCTCTACGTGATCCTCGTGAAACTGCTTGCTGACCACTTCACCCACTTTGGCCAGCCAAGCCATGGTGCGACCGTCCGCAACATGCAAGCGAACGCTGAGTGTGACAAATCCCTCGCTCAACGCGTGGCTGACGCGAGTTGCCAGAGCATCCAGATGAAGTCGGCTGCGGGCGCTGATACCAATGGAGTGGGGATAGCGGTTTTGCACCGCCTGCATCCGCTGCTCCGCCCCAGGAACATCGATTTTGTTGATGACCAGCAGTGTTTGCTTTTCGTCGATGCCCAGCTCGTGTAGCACACTGTAGACAGCGGATATCTGATCCAGCACAGCCGGATTGCTCGCATCGGCGACATGGAGCAAGAGATCGGCCTCCCGCGCCTCTTCGAGCGTTGCCCGGAAACTGGCAACCAGCTTGTGAGGCAAATCGCGGATAAAACCGACCGTGTCACTTAGAAGCACAGGACCCCAACTGGGAAGCGTCCAACGACGAGTTCGCGTGTCGAGCGTCGCGAACAGCTTGTCCACTGCCTCGACATCCGCCCGCGTGAGCGTGTTCATCAAGGTGCTCTTGCCGGCATTGGTGTAGCCGACAAGCGAGACCGTCAGGTAGTCGCGACGACCGGCAACCTCCCGCGCCTTGCGTCGTTCCACCTTCTGTAAGTCCTGTTTGAGTTCATGGATGCGTCGTTCTACCAGCCGGCGGTCGACCTCCAGCTGCTTTTCACCCGGGCCGCGCATGCCGACTCCCATCGTTTGACGCGAAAGGTGCGTCCACATTCGTTTCAGGCGAGGTAGCGAGTACTCGAGCTGTGCCAGTTCGACCGCCAGACGTGCCTCATGAGTCCGAGCATTGGAGGCGAAGATATCGAGAATCAACTCGGTTCGGTCAATCACCTTCGTGCCAACCGCTTTTTCCAAGTTGCGGGTTTGACTCGGCGAGAGGTCATTGTCGAAGATCACCACGTCGGCAGAGTGCATTTCTACCATTTGCTTCAGCTCGGACACTTTTCCTTTGCCGAGATAAGTTTTTGGGTCGGGCGTCTCACGTCTTTGGACAATCCCGCCGACTACATCCGTGCCCGCCGATTCGGCCAAACCCGTCATTTCATCTAGCGGGTGCTGCGTGAAAGCGTCGCTGGGCCCAATCATTCGGGCCAGAACGCATCGTTCTCGGGCAACGCTTTGTGATCGAAAGTGTTCGGACACTGTTGAGAGTGGTCTCCTTGAAAAGGTTATGGGTCGATGAGGCCCTTTGTTGCTATTATTATAGCCTGGGAATCGGCATTAGGTATTCGGGTATAGTCATTGTGGGTGGTTTTTACCCCGCGTCGTGTGCCCAACCTACCTCTAGGAGTGATTGGGGGACATCCGGGTTCGGGTTCCATGGCACTAAGCTAAGACAATGGGATTGGATGGAATGCACAACACCGGCAAGATCAAAGATCCCCAGCCTACGATCTGCCTGGGTAATCCGAGAGGACGTGAATCATCGCTGCTGGGTGGATGCCGAAGCCCCATGAGCATCACCAGGACCAGCATCAGCGAGAAAATGATGATTTGTGCGTAGAGCATGTAGCTGATGGCCGCGACCAAGGCACCGACGGCAACCCAGTACGATTTGGGGCCTAGCAGGCCAAACGTGACGTGACCACCATCGAGCTGCCCTAAAGGCATCATATTCAGGCCGGTTACCAGCAATCCAACCCAGCCGGCCATCAGCAACGGGCTCGCCTCGGTATTGGCAACTTCGATGTAATTGGCCGCACTTTCGGGTACGAGCCAAGTCGCGAGCCACTGGATCAGGAGTGGCTGCCCCATGACCAGGGCTTCATCCGGGGCATAACTGATTGGATGGGAATCCAGAATGCCATAGATCAAGACGGGGACGGCAACCACCAAGCCGGCGAGCGGGCCGGCGAGCCCAATATCGAAGATCTGCTTCCGGTCTGCAGAGCCGCTTTGCATCATGATCACCGCACCCATCGTTCCAATGGGGGAGTAGAACGGAAACGGGATAAACAGAGGCGGTGTGCTGGGCACTTTGTAGATGATGGTTAGGACATAATGCCCCAGTTCATGAGCCACGAGAATTGCCATCAGTCCGAGCGAGAATTGTAAGCCCCCATACCAGTTTGCCAGCAATGCTTGCCGAATTGGCATCAGGGAGCTTTGATTCACCGAATTGGCAAAAGGCATGGTGGGGACCCAAGCGCTCACCCCGGCCCAGAAGGTGGAAAGGATGGTGGCGATTGCTAGCCAAAATGCGATGCGATGGATCCGCCTCGGGCGCGGTTGGGGAGCCAGTTTTGGGTCTTCGGTGTCCACTGGGGGACGAGATGCCAACAAAAAACCTTCGCCCGTGTAACGCTGTTGGTAAGCATCTTCCACTCGAAGGGTTTCCTATTGCTGGTAGAGGGCAGATTTTAATACGGTGCTCGCTGTACCATCTATTGTTGCGATCTCGCAAACCCCATCAATCGTAGCGAGCGATAAATTCACAAAGTTCAGCTTTCGAACTCACCCACTGGGCGGGTAGGGAGTTGATCGAACCTTTAGCCAGGATGGCGAATTCGCTATGCCCCAGATCTCATTCTCGCGTCTCACGTTACTCGGTTTGATCGTTCTGAGCGTCTTTTTCGTTGAGTTGGGAGCGGCCCGTCTGTGGGACCGCGATGAACCCCGCAACTCAAGAGCCAGTCACGAAATGCTCTCTCGCGGGGACTGGATTGTACCGACATTCAACGGTCAATTGCGAGACCACAAGCCCGTCCTGCTTTACTGGGGCCAGATGGCAAGTTACCTACTGATCGGCGAGTCCGAGTTTGCGGCCCGGTTACCGTCGGCGATCTGCGCAATTCTCGCCACGTTGTCGATCGCCATCTTGGCCAGTCGCCTGTCGGGCCATTCCAAGGGAATCAGTACGGAAGGATTTTGGGCAGCGGGAGCGATGGCAACGTGTCTGCTGCTGGTGATGGCCGGGCGCGCGGCAACGCCCGATGGTTGCTTGATCGCATTTAGCACGATCGGTGTTGCCGCTCTGGTGCTCAGCGCGGTAGCTCCAGCCCCTCCCTACTCTGTCGGTCGCGTCGGCCGGGCGCGTTGGATACCTGCTGCCTTCGGATATACCATGCTCTCGCTGGCAGCACTTGCCAAAGGACCTGTTGGGATCGTCTTGCCACTAGCGGTTGTGCATGTCTGGTGGATGGTCTGCAAACGGATGCAGTCGCCGGCCGGCACAGCCCCTGACGATCCCGCCTCTGCCGATTCAAAAGCCGGGAGTCTCGGCAAGTCGCTTTTTTGGTGGATCAAGGAGTTGTGGCTGACATTCAATCCGCTTCAGTGTCTCAAGGCCGCGTGGGCTTTGCGGGCCATTCCGGGGGTCCTGCTGAGTCTGTTGTTGGCAGCGCCCTGGTATGTCGCGGTCGGTATGGAAACAGATGGCGCCTTTTTGCGTGGCTTTTTCCTCGAGCATAATGTCGGAAGAGCCCTGCATTCGATGGAAGGACACGGTGGTTCCTTGCTCTTCTATCCACTGGCTCTCATCGCAGGCACGTTTCCCTGGTCGTTGTGGCTGATTCCAATCCTGATGTGGTGCCGAAAAGCATCTCGCGAGAGTGTTGTGCGGCGTCAGATGATTGTCTTGTCCGCGGCATGGGTTTCGGTCTATGTCGTGGCCTTTTCGATCGCGAGTACGAAATTGCCCAGCTACATCACGCCCTGTTATGCGGGGGCGGCGCTGGCGATTGGTGGATACCTGCATCAGTTCGAGAGCGGTTGGTCGTTGCCTTCACCTGGCATTAGAAGACTGGCCTACGTGTTGACGATTTTTGTTGGCATCGCGATGAGCGGCGGGATACTCTGGCTCAGCGCCCATGAAGCCATGCCGCTGCTGGCCCGCGCCGCACTAGGTGGTGGGGTAATCTCACTCCTAGGCATCTGCGGATTGGTATGGGAGCGATTTTCACGAGTCGCTTGGGTACCCACAACCTGGCTGGTCGGCGCGGCCGCCTTCCAAATCATCCTGTTTGGATTCGGTGCGAAGTCGGTCGATCGGTATCGAGATGATCTCCGGTTGCTCTCTGACGTCCAACTCGAGGCGCCGTCGGAGCACTGGCTATCGATCGGTGGTATGGAACCGAGTTGGGTTCACTACCTCGACCACGAGATCGAGGAGATCGTTGACAGCGCGGCTCAAGCATCCAGTTGGCAACGAGTTGAAGAATTTCTGCAGCGGCATCCCGACGGACGCATTCTGGTCGTAGGCCAGACGGCGTACGATGCTTTATGCTCCTTGCGGCAAGACGGCCGTTTGGTTCAACTGACTGAGATCGACCAGGCGTCGCGGTTCCTCCGTCCAGGACTGGTCCGCGTCTACCGTGGCGAGCAGGCCCGGCATGCGGATCTGGTACCGGGCACGCCTGAACCGACTTCCACGCCAATCGCCGTTTCCGCTGGGCCGCCGGTGACGAACCCGCTGCCGGAACTTCCACTTCCGCAGGCCTCACCTCCCGAGATCCCGCTTGCCGAGCGCCCCGTTTCAGAGAACTCGGATTCCGAGAACACGATATCCGAGGAGCTGATACCTCAGGACACAGCACCTCCAAGCACACCGCAGCAAGCTCCCAGACGCGTGGCGGCGCATCCGGAACACCCCAATCCGCTCAGGCCGCGCTAAGTTCCGAAATAGCCTGAAGCGGACGACGCAGCTTATGCATTGGCCAATTCGGACAGCAGTTGGGCGGTGCGCTCGATCGCTTCGTAGGGAATCGTATGCGGTCCGTTGAATTCAATAAAGTCGACATCACATCCGGCGTCGCTCAGTAGCTCTCGAAGCCAAGAGCCGGTTTGCAGTGGCAAGATGGGATCCATCCGGCCGTGACTTTGAAGCACTTTGGCGCCGGCCAGTTTGCTCGCCGCGGCACTCCACTGCTTTTCGCAAATCAAGGCTCCGGAGTAGAGGCAGAGCGCCGCTGGAGGCTTCTCCAGTCCTCGGCAGGCCGTCTCAACCGATAGCATGGCTCCCTGAGAGAAACCGGCCAGCAGCAGATTGCTTTCGTCCAGCTCGCAGCGGCGTAGTACCGAGTCGATGACCTCAGTTAGTTGCTTTCGTGCGTCGTCTATGCCGTCGGGGATTTCTTGACGTACTTGATCGAAGCGGCCATCCTCCATCGCAGATAACAGACGCTGGATACTCAGCAGCCACCATGCTCGGCCGTCGGGCATGCCTTGATCTTCCAGAGATAGGGGAGCCGCTGGAAAGACAAGCATGACCGGAGAATCTAAAGCCGCATCCTGGAGTAGGTCACTGGCCATGCCTACCAGGTCGTCACCACCTGCTCCGAATCCGTGGCAGAATACACCGACGGCGGAGACCGGTCGTTGGCCGTCTGGCTGGACCACCACGCAGTCGAGGGAGCCTAGTTTTTCGCGGCTGGCTCGATAAGTCATCTCGTTCAAGATCCGATTCCGTTGTTAATTCGAGTTGTTGCCCGTTTCGGCCAAGTGTGGCTGGTGTCCATCGTGGGCGGTATTGGTTTTCTGGTCGGTGTCATTTTTGATCAGCGTCGTGTTGATTGTTTTGATCGGTGTTGTTTTGATCGGTGTCACTGTGCCCGAGTTGCATCTGGGGTGCAATCTCATCGCGCACGCGTTGCTTGAGGACTTTGATATCGGGAAAACCACCCATGGTCTTTCGATCCCAGATCGTTTGTTCATCCAAGGTAATCCGAAAGACTCCACCGGTAGTCGGCGCGAGAGCGATTTCTCCGAGTTGTTCACCAAACGTGGTTAGGAGCTCTTGAGTGTACCAAGCGGCACGCAGCAACCACCGGCATTGTCTGCAGTAGTGAATCACCAGTCTCGGTTGATGGACCGATAAGTCAAGCGGTTGACTGGAGGGCTGGTTTGACATGGATTAGGCGAAAACCTGAGGAAAAACTGAGGAAAACTCAAGTGCGCGTTGGGTGGTTGATCGGGTACCGGTTTTTGGGTTGGTTGAACGATTGTGGCTGGTCCTAAGTGCCTGCCGGCCTCGGCGAGTCGTGCCAATCGCAACCTGGAACCATCTTGTCGGGGTGAACACGGCCCACCACCTGCTGCGGCTAAAGCTTGTTGACCGAAGTACAAAAAGTTAATCTGATCGTATACTTTGGGAAAGGGCGGACTATTGGGGACGATCGTTGAGCGAAACAGAATCGATCTTGGGTCTTTGAGGAATAGTTGGATGTTGAAGTTAATCGATGCCAGTCGGTTTCTAACGGTGGGACTCGTCGGCTGGGCGGCGGCTACGGCTACTTTGCGAGCTGCGGAGCCTGCGCCTGCGGATGAGCCGGCGAAGCAGGCGCAGGCGGAGGTCCAGGTCGAAGCGGACGTCGACGAAGATTTGGAGTTCGTCCGAGTCCTCAAGGAAGGTAAAAAGCCGCAGTCGCTGCAGACGGCGGTGGTAACCTACCGCAAGCCGGGCGATTCCGATGTGGAAGTCACTTTGGTGGGCGCCGTTCATATTGGTGAGGCAACGTACTACAGTGCGTTGAACCAGTTGTTTCGGACTTACGATGCGCTGCTGTACGAGATGGTGGCTGATCCCGAGATGGGGGTCCCCGATCCGGAGGAACGCGGTGTGAGTCCTGTTAGCACGATTCAAGTTGGAATGAAGGATGCCTTGGAATTGACGTTTCAGCTCGATGAGATCGACTACAAAGCAAAGAACTTTGTGCATGCGGATATGAACCCTCAGGAGTTCTTCGACAGCATGGAGGCGCGCAAGGAAGGTGTTTTCAAGATGCTGCTTCGATCGATGGGTTCCGGGTTGGCTATGCAGAGTTCGGGAAAAGGGAGCGATATCGACCTGCTGGCGGCGCTGGTTGCCAGCGATCGTCCACGTGCCATGCGGCGTGCTTTTGCGGAGCAAATGCAGATGATGGAAGGGCAGATGGCCGCTCTTACCGGTGAAGATGGAAAGAGTACGTTAATCACGGAGCGCAATGCCAAGGCGTTTGAAGTGCTTGATAAAGAAATCGAGTCAGGAAAAAAGAAACTCGGCATCTTCTATGGTGCCGGCCACTTGAAGGATATGCACGAGCGGTTGACGAAGGACTACGGCATGCAGCCGGTGGAAACGAAATGGATGGATGCTTGGGATCTCAAGTAAACGATTGGATTCCCGACAACATGGACAGCCGCCCCAGCGACGGAACTTCCGTATGAAGTGGCAATGGTTGGTCAGTCTGATATGGGGAGCATGCATCGCATCGAGCGTCCATGCTGACGGGGCCGATGAACGTGGGAAGTTCAATGTCCTCTTTGTAGCGGTCGATGATCTTACATGCTCGCTAGGCTGTTATGGTGATCGGCGAGCGGTGACGCCCAGCTTCGATGCCTTGGCGCGACGGGGCGTGCGATTTGATCGGGCGTATTGCCAACTGCCACTGTGCAATCCGAGCCGAGCGTCTGTTTTGACAGGGCGGCGACCTGATGAGATTCGGGTCTACGATTTGGACCGGCATTTTCGGGAGGAAGCACCCGATTTGGTGACACTGCCGCAGTTGTTTCGCCAAAACGGTTGGTTCTCAGCCAGAATCGGTAAGATCTACCACTACAACGTGCCGGCAGGAATCGGTACCGACGGACTGGATGATCCGCCGTCTTGGGATCTGAGGATCAATCCCAAGGGACGCGACACGCTCGAAGAGCACAAGATCACCAACGCGGAGCCGCATCGTCCGATCAGCGCCGCCTTGAGCTGGTTGGCTGCCGACGGGTCGGACGAAGAGCAGACTGATGGCATCGTCGCCAGCGAGGCTATTCGGCTCATGAAGGAGCATCGGGACGAGCCCTTCTTTTTGGGAGTCGGGTTTTATCGGCCCCATACGCCTTACGTGGCTCCGAAGAAGTATTTCGATTTGCATCCGCCCGAGGGTCTGAGCCTGCCATACGCGCCGGCGCATGATCGTGACGATATTCCGAAAGCTGCTTTTGCACACAACTGCCCGATTCCCAACTATGGGCTGCCCGAGGCGACTTGCTTGCAGGCGCTCAGAGCCTACTACGCATCGGTCTCATTCGTCGATGCCCAGTTAGGACGTTTGCTCGAGGCGCTGGAGGATCTGGAGTTGGCGGAGAAAACCATCGTCGTCGTATGGTCCGATCATGGATACCACTTGGGCGAGCACCTAGGCGTCTGGCAAAAGCGATGTTTGTTTGAGGAGTCAGCGCGGGCGCCGCTGCTGATTAGCGTGCCGGGTAGCGGCAGTCGCGGAAGTGTTTGCCAGCGAGTCGTTGAATTCGTCGACATTTATCCAACACTCGCCGAGCTGTGTGGGCTGACGGTTGATCCGTCGCTTGCCGGTCGCAGCTTGAAACCCCTCCTGGAAGATCCGATGCGTCGTTGGGACGGTTTTGCCGTGACTCAAGTTTTGCGCCCCGGTGATGGAAAGCCTGTGATGGGGCGCAGTATCCGGACGTCGCGCTGGAGATACAGTGAATGGAATTCGGGCGCCGAGGGGCGGGAACTGTACGATCATCAGGCGGATCCGCACGAGTTCGTGAATTTGGCTCAGCGCGAAGATCTCCAGCCGGTAATCGAGCAGCTTCGCGAGCAGCTGGAGTCTTACGCCGAAGGCATGCCGCCTGCGACGCCTTTCAATTCGGTGCGTCTGTGAGGTCATGCGTGTCTGGACAACTGGGGAAGGCGACGTGGTTGCCAGCGGTCGTCTGTTTGTTGGCCCATTCTTCGGCGGCGGGCCAAACACCGGAGACGCTAGACGTCGCTGTTTTCCGGTCGGTGCAGTCGAAGGCGATTGATCCCTGGGCGCCTCCGGTCGTCAGGCGGCTGACCGGCAGCATCACGCAGTTCGATGCGCAGAGATTGGTTTGGGCCGACCCTGATGGTCAGGTGCAAGAGGTTGCCAGTGACCGTGTTCAGCGAGTCACGCCGGCTTGGGAAAACGCTCGGGCGTCGTCAGCAAGCGAGTTGGTCGACGCCCATCAGTATCGCGCGGCGGTGAGTGCGATTCAGGAGGCGCTCAAAAGTGGTGTGCCGCGGTGGCAGCAACGGATTCTCATCTCGCGGTTGGTGCAGTCGCTCGATGCCCTCGGAAATCCGCGAACTGCTGGAATCATCTTTCTCAACCTGACGGCTACCGACCCGCCGGCGATGCTCTATGCCGACATGCCGCTCTGCTGGACCGTCCGGGAGCCCGACAAAGCCCTGGAGGCGGCAGCCATCGAGTGGCTGGCCGGCGACGACGAGCACGGACAGCTGTTGGGGGCGAGTTGGCTACTATTCGGTCAGGAAGGGGAGCGGGCAAGACGAACACTGGCTCAGCTGCGGTCTTCCAGTAATTCCACGCTGGCCAGTCTGGCGGTGGTGCAGAGTTGGCGACTGGTGCCTCCACCACAGACCAGGGCGCAGTTGCCCGACTGGATCGAGTACCGAGATCAACTTCTGAGCCCTTTGCAGCTCGGGCCAACCGAGTTTTTGGCCGACCGGCTCATGAGAATTGGCGAGCCGGATTTGGCCATTGGGCAGTGGATGCGGATTGCCACCATGCATGGCGACCGATACCATCGTGCGGCAGGCGCGTTGGAATCGGTCGTAAGCGAGTTGCAGCGACAGGGGCGCCAAGAAGAGTCACAGAGGCTGAAGCCATGGATCGAGCAGTTGCGTGGGAAATGAGGCCTACGGTGGGAGCGCGCCGTAGCCCGGCCGGAAGTCTGGCTCGCAAGCTTATGAGGAAATCGCTGGAGACCCTGGGTCTTTGGACTCGTTTGGCTGTTTTTCCAGCACTTGTATCGACCGGGCCTCTCGCCTGGGGACAGGGCGATACGCCGGCAGCTCCGGGCGACGCAGAAGTTGGAGGATTCTGGTCCATCGTCTTCAGCGGCGGCTGGGTCGGGATGCTGATCATCCTGGTGCTGGTGATGTTATCACTGGTCGCCGTCTACCTGATCGCCGAACAGATCATGACACTTCGTAAGGGCGAGGTTATGCCACCAGGGCTGGCCGACGAAGTGCGACAATTGTTGTCGCAGGGGAGATTGCCGGACGCGGATGCCGTTTGCCGTCGGAAGCCAAGCCCACTGTCCTTTGTGCTCATCAGCGGTTTGTCGGAGATCGATTTTGGGTGGCAAGCGATGGAGAAGGCCATGGAAGACGCCGTTTCCGAACAGGCTGCGAAACTATATCGAAAGATCGAATACTTGTCGGTTATTGGAAACCTAGCGCCCATGTGTGGACTGTTGGGAACGGTGACCGGAATGATTTTTGCGTTTCAGCAAGTAGCCATCAGCCAGGGAACGGCCGGCGCGGCTGATTTGGCCGAGGGGATCTACTCGGCATTGGTGACGACGGTCGCTGGATTGGTCGTTGCCATTCCGTCTTTGGGAGCCTTTGCAGTTTTTCGCAACCGAATTGATCAGTTGATCGCGGAGTCGGCCTACATGGCTCAGCACGTGTTTTCTCCGGTGCGCAGGCGAGCAACCAAGATGGCGCCTCGTCAGGTCTCGCAGCCTAGTCCGCCGGGCGCCCCGCCCTCCCCTCCGCGTTCCTCGTCCTAGACTATTGCAAAGGTGAGATGAGTGCGAAGTCCACGTCTGTTGGCCAGCGGTACAGCGTCGATCAATATGACGCCGATGATCGATGTCGTATTTCTACTGATCATCTTTTTTCTCGTTTCAAGCCACCTTGCCAAACAAGAGAACTCCGTCGCTCTGGAGTTGCCCGAAGCCGCGTCGGGGCTGGATGATTCCGTCAACCGGGATACGCTGGTCGTCAACGTACTGCCCACAGGCCGCTGGCAGATCGGTGGAGTGGACGTGGATGAGCAGGCGATACCGGCAGGCTTTCGACGCCGAATAATCGCATCGGCGGAGCCCATTCGGCTGAAAATCAGAACCGATCGCAACGTGCCTTACAAACGCATTGAACCGCTGTTACGAATGGCCTCGACCGCCGGAATTGGCGATATCGTCTTTTCGGTTTACGAGGATCCGGGCCGATGAAACGCGACTATTCCCTTAATCCTGTTGGGAGAAGCGGTCGGCCGCGTCGGCCAATCGAGATTGCCATGACACCGATGATTGATGTCATCTTTTTGCTGCTGGTCTTCTTTCTGGCCACCAGCAGCTTTCAGCTCGTGGAGCAGCTGTTACCGAGTGGCGTATCGAACATAAGCACTCCCGCGGGCGATGCGGCGCAGCCACCGGAGGATCCCAACCAAGACGTGCTGGAACAAGTCATTGTCAAGATCGAGATGGAGGGTGGCGTTGCCGTGGCCAAACTGGGTGGGGTCACCCTGCCCGCTATGAGTCAGCTTAAGGAGCGACTTGAGGCGATCGGTGGAGTGCGTGCGGACGTACCGGTCGTGATTGATCCGCAAGCCGAAGTCAAGGCGGCGGACGTGGTGAGGGCTTATGATTGGGCGCGGCAAGCTGGGCTGGCACGCGTCTACTTGGCAACGCGCCAGTAAGGGGATCCACTAGGTAAGAAAATATGGTGACCGGGGAGCTAGAGCTATGAACGCGAATGCCGGACAAGCTTCGCCATACGATGAGGGAGGCGATCAGTCCAAGCCGCGAAGGCAGGCATCGATTGACGCCTATCGCGGCATTGTCATGTTTTTGATGCTGGCCGAAGTGCTGGAACTGATGACACTGTCTGTCGCCTTTCCTGAAAGTCGCTGGGCTCAATGGCTGAAATTTCATACGACGCACGTGCAGTGGGTCGGTTGTTCGTTGCATGATTTGATTCAGCCCAGTTTTTCGTTTCTGGTGGGGGTGTCCCTGCCATTTTCGATCGCCGCACGTCGTCGGCGCGGAAGTGGATTTTCCAGCATGGCGTTGCACGCCGCCTGGCGCAGCGTGTTGCTGATTGTGTTAGGGATCGCTCTCCGCAGCTTGGGTAGTTCCAGTACCAATTTTTTCTTCGTCGATACGCTGACCCAGATCGGTTTGGGGTATTTCGCTTTGTTTCTGCTGGCCGGCTACCGGCGAGCCGTGCAGGTGGTTGCGGTCGTCGTAATATTGCTGGGCTACTGGGCGCTGTTTGCTCTGTGGCCCATGCCGGCGTCTGACTTCGATTTTGCGGCTGTGGGCGTTTCAGCCGATTGGGCCCAGACGCACTTGTTGGATGGCTTTGCGGCTCACTGGAACAAGAATATGAATCCCGCTTGGGCATTTGATACTTGGTTCATGAACCTGATGCCCCGCGAGCGGCCCTTCGAGTTCAATGGGGGCGGTTACGCCACGCTCAATTTCATACCGACCCTGGCCACGATGCTGTTGGGGGTCTTGGCAGGTGGCGTTCTCATCGAATCGGCAGATGCGACCAGGAAACTGATGTGGCTGGCTATCCCGGGCGCGATGATGTTGGCGGCCGGGTGGGCCTTAGGCGATTTCGGGATCTGCCCGGTTGTCAAACGCATCTGGACACCCTCCTGGGTGCTCTACAGCGGGGGCCTGTGTTTTTTGACGCTCGGTGGCCTCTATCTGGTCTGTGACGTGTACGGGTGGAAAGCATGGTCCTGGCCGATCTTGGTGATTGGCGCGAATTCCATCACCGCCTACGTCATGAGCTGGACCATGGAGCAGCCTATCAAGGCATTTTTGAAGCGGCACCTGGGGGAGAGGCCATTTCTGGTCGCCGGTGAGGCTTGGGAGCCCGTACTTCTCGGTTCGGCTGTTCTGCTGACGATGTGGCTGATACTATTGTGGCTCTATCGGCAACGGATTTTTGTACGTATCTAGAGTGGTTTCCCTCTTTGCGTAGTCTGATTTCCGTAGGTTGACCCCCGGAGAGCACAGGTGGGCGCAGGCTCTGTGCCGTGCGGCTGCCGTAGCTCGCATCACCCGTCATTGGCAAGCTCAGTAGGTTCGTGCAGGATCGATAATGGATCAGCCGTCAAAGCAAATCGCTGATCGCTATCGATTGCAACTCTCAGACGTCTGGCGGCAATGGTTTGATACCGATGCGGCCGATCTCAGACCTGCGGGCATGTTTCGGATTTCGCTTTCGGCCGCTCAGCTAACGGCTGAGCAGCCAACCGAGATCTGGCCAGGTTTTATGCTTCCAGACACGTTGCCGATCATCGGCAATGAATACGGCGACTGGTTGTGCGTACGCGCGATGCCGGATGACCGATTGGGAGAGCTCGTTCATTGGTATCATGGAGGTGGGGATTGGATACCGATCGGCAATCGGCTCGCCGAAGCGCTGCTGCACGATACGGTTGACCAATTTCGGCCAATCGGGGGACAGATGCTACGCGGCGCGGCGGAAACGGTCGCTCCCAATCACTGCGATGAAGTGCTTTCACGAACCGTGGAAGATTCGTTCCTCAATTGGCTATGCGAGGGACTGGCCAGCGAAATCTGCGGAGTCAGCGGCGTAGCCACCAGGCTTGGATCTCTCGTGGAGCACCTACGGAACAATCATCACCAAGCCGCCTTGCGACTGCTGTACGAAAATGCCTGGTCGATCGATGCGGTTGCTTGCGACTTGATCGAGGATGCGCTCCAGCGACCAGTTTCGAAGCTGGCCGATCCCAAGATCGCCGAGTTGCTTGAGGTCGATTGGTCGCCTGATTTTGTCCGCTGGTTGTTCGATCTCGGCACGATGCCCGAGGAGCACAGGCGGCGCGTAGTCGAGCAACTGAGCATAGAAACATCAGCCTGGCCCAATCAAGACTGGATGACCGCTGAGGAGATTGCCGGAGGCGTACTCCGGCGACGCAGTGATGTTGGTTGGGCGTACGACATTGCCGGTTGGTGTCGACAACGTGCCGGAGACCCGGCGGTAGCGGCGAAGATTTATTGGTCCGGCCGCATGGCTTCTTCGTTTTCCGATCAGGCGGTTAGGATGCGAACTCATTGGTTCGATCAGCGACACGGCAAATTCTCGATTGCCCAATTGTTGTCGCTCACGGATCACATCACATCCGCCGATCAGCAGGATCCTTATCTGTCGGCTGTGCGGCAACCGACCGAAAAACGACTGCGCTCGGTACGAGAGTATTGGCAGGCACTCGGCCGGCAAAAGATGAGGCAAGACGCCCATGCGGAGGCTTATGCCTGTTTTTACCGTGCCGGATGGGACATGGGAGCGCACCGGCTCTCGGAGTACCGGCCTATCTTGGAATCGTTGATCGAGTGCGCTCATGCTGCCGGATGGTCCGCGCGGGCTGCCATCGCAGAAACCCACCTGGCGTGTTTGCAGCAACGTTAGCAATATTTCATGCCCGAGGGATTGTTTGCGGTGCCGAAAGGTCGATTCGTGACTGGACTATTGGCTTCGAAGCGCCGCCACCAGCGACTGCCTTGTTGCCGTGCGCACCGCGATCACAGCCGAGACAAAACCTATGGCCAAGATCAACAGCAACATCAGAAACGGGTTGGCCAAACTGATCTGCGGCCCCACCTCCAGGATGTAGGGAATCAATGCAATGGCCGCTGAGACAACGCCCACCAGCAGGCCGACGCCGAGCAGGATGGCGGTCTCGAGGGTAAGCATTTTGGCGATACGATGTTGCGAGAATCCGACGGCTTGCATGAGAGCTAGTTCACTGCGACGTTCCAATACGCTGCGTACCTGAGTGGCGATCAATCCGAGGGTACCGAGCAGCAGCCCCAAGGCACCAAGCGATTGGAACGCACTGATGTATGTGTTCTGCACGCCCAGCAGGCGTATCAGTTTTTCTTGACTGGAAGTGACATCGAGTCCTTCATCGCTCCAGCCTTCTTCGAGTGTTCTTGCAACGACCTGCGGGTCTTGCTGTGAGCCGCTACGGATCAGGAAGTAACTGTAACCACTAATCTGAGGAAACGCGTGTTGGAAATTATCTTCGTGGATGAGCAATTTACCCTGAAGCACACTGTTGGACAAAAGACCGACGGTTTTGAAGTACAGCCTTTGGTGGTCGAATTCAAGCTGGATGATCGACCCCAACGACGCGCCTTGTTTTAAACTCCAGGCGGCCGTGTTCTGGTCCAAGATCACGGGAATCGGGTTTTGCAATTCACCAGATGCCGCTGGAGACAGAGCCTTCCACGGGTTCTCTGGATTGTTTGCAGCCGACCATTCAAACCGTAAGGAGTCGGTCGAGAAGTCGTGCAGTTCGCTTAGGCGTTGTGGAACGCCTAAGATCGTCGGCTGGGCAACTTGAAACAGATTATTACAGCTGGCATCTTCTCCCAGGCGAGCCCTCAGTGGGACAATGGTTGCGTCGAGTAGGAGTTGGGCGTCGTCCCCGATCATATCCGCACGAACACTGCCCGAGCCAATGTTTCGATAGATTGGCTGCGAACTCTCCGCGAGCAGATCAAAACCTCCGTATCCACGTTCGGTGGGTGAGACCTGAAAGACGCCCATCGATGCGATCAGGAAGCTCGCAACCGCCAGCAGGCCAAGCGACAAGGAACTGCGAACCGGGTTGCGACAGATGGCCCGCCAGGCGAGTGGAAGCAGGCTCCAGCGCGACGGCCGAGCCTGCATGGCGACTCCAGATTCAATCATTTGATGCAAGGCGATCAGGGCGGATGCCAAGAGCAGCATGCCGCAACCAAAAAAGCTGGCCGCGCGAGCCATGCCTGACTGTCCAAGACCAAAGAAGATTAAACTGGTCGCCCCAAATACCGCAAAACCGGCGATGGCCAGCGATATCCGGTTCAGCTTTCCCGAAAAGCCCTCGGATTGAGATGTTTGGTTGCGGAGCATCGATAGCGGTGTCTGCCCGCTCAGACGCCGCAAAGAAGCGTAGAGCGTCGTGAGGCTGGCGAGGATCCCGACGACCGCTCCAATCAGCAAGCTTTGCCACGAGAAAGAGAATTCCAGGAATTCAGACGAGATGGCCCCAATCCACCAAGACTCCAGGCCAGCGATCATCGTTCTGGCGTAGGCAAGTCCGAGTAGCATTCCAGCCAAGGCGCCGCCCGCGGCGACCCAGGTCAGTTCTGCGAGCAGCAATCGTCGAATTCTGCTCGCCGTAAAGCCTTGAGTCACGAGTATCCCAATCTGACTGGTGCGTTGCTGAATACCGAGCTTGAAGAGCAAGGTCACCAGTAAGAGCGAAGCGATGATGACAAAGAAACTCAGGGACAGGAAAAGCATATCGAAAGGGGTCGTGCCTGACGCGGCGGCGAGTTGGGCATCTCGGATAGGAAGAAACGCCAGGCCTTTCTGGCTGCGAGTCGATAGCAGTGCCTCTTCGATTTCCGCACGCACCTGGGCCTCGTCTGGATATCGACCGGCGGGTATTCGAATGGCTGTCGTGTTTCCAAATCGGCTGCCAAACAATTTGTTCGAAGAGGCGTATCGGTAGGGGATGAACATCTTGGGCGTCAGTCGATGGTCATTCCAGTATTCGTCGTCGACCGACAGGATTTTGTCTTGCAGATCCAGTTTGAACGGCAGATCCCACTTGGAAATGGAATCCTGGTCCGTCACACCTGGCACGCTGGGGGTCAAGTTCGGGTCGTTGAAGCGTTCCGGGGCCAAGGCATACTGAGCCGGTCGGCTCCTTCGAAAGGGACGTTCCGGCTTCGTCAGGGGAACGATTCCCGCAACCATAAACCGCCGAGTTTTTTCGACTTTCTTGCCCTCGACGGTTTCCGGCTCGAAGTACTTCATTTGAAACCACTCGCCGGGAGCGAGCGACAATTGCTCGGCCAGCCAAGAATTGATCCAGCAGTAAGGGATTCTTAGGCTGGATCTGGGGACGGTCGTATGTTTCTCCAGTTGCAACTGGCTTAGTCGGTCGACTCCGACGATGATGGAGTACGGAACTTCGCGACTGAGCAGTTGGAGGTCTTCGGAGTCCACTGGGAGATTGCCCGTCAGTTCACCAGGTTCTCCGTCAACCGCGACCGGCGATGGACGCAGTTCGGTCTTGGGGCTGCGCTTCGATTCCGTCTCGAGTCCAAAATCATTCGGGAAGCGGCTTTCGTACGCAACAGCGCTTCGGGCGCTAGATAGGTCTGACGGAAGCGGTTCCACCTTGGCCACTGAATTGGCCAGGTAAGTGAGCAGCCGAGTTGCATCATCACGGCCAAATTGCTCGACGACCGCGTTGGAGGTGGCGTTATCAAGAATCAGTTCCTTCGCCGAAAGCTGGTAGTAGTCATAGATAGTCTCCGGCGGCATTTCCTCCGTGGTTTCTGGGATATCCAAATCGAGGTCGGGAAATGTTCTCGTATGCCTCTCCAGCTGGAGTCCGTAATCTTCGAGCTTCGGCTGCAGTTGAAGATTCAGTTCATCACACCATCGCTGACCACGATCTCCGGCTCGAAGGCTTGGCGAGGGAGTGAGTACGAAAGCGGCGTTGACCTGGGTACCGCAGTCCAGCACGTCTTGCAGAGTTTCAGGCGATGCAAAGACGTTGCGCGGTACCTCTTGTCCAGATAAAAAGCTAACTCCTCCAATGCTGTGATCGGGCAATATGGCGACTACCTTTTGTCTCGGCAAACTGATCGAGGCATCGTCGCGACGACCGAGGGGATTATCAGCGGGAATGCCCGATGGTTTGCCCAATCGAAGCGTTAGCCTGTCCCCGATCGAAGCGGAAAGCTCTCTGGCCAAAGATTCGTTGATCGCAATTTCGTCTTCTTTTACCTCCTTGGGGAGAGCATTCTGCCGATCGCTGCCAACATGACTCCAGAAATCGGCTCCCGCAGCGAGCACCTGCACTTGAGATGCCCGCAGAAGCAGATCGTCGCTTCGATGCTCTACTGTCGTGCCGGAGAGAACGATGCCCGCAGCGATCCTCGCCTGGGACTCTGAATCTGAGAGCGACAGGGACTGGAGAACCTCTGGACGAAAAAACGATCGGGCATTCAGCAGGCACTCGATGTTGGCGAGACGACCAATAACCAGATTCCTCAGGCTACCTCGGACACTATCACCGACGACCAGGGCACCCACGATAACCGCAGTCGCTACTGAGATGCCGAGTCCGACGGTGACGTGGGCGCGGAAATAGTAACTCAGTGATCGGAGTACGAGAGACCACAAGGAAGGTCGCGTCATGATTCGGGTCCAAATCCCACTAGCCGGGAACGAGTCGGTGATCTTCTAGTCGCATCTGTTTGGATGCCTGGCTGGCAACCCAGTCGCTGTGTGTGACCACGGCCAGAATCGCTCCCTCGCGGCGTGGTAAATCGAATAGCAACTCAGTAATCCGCTGAGTATTGTCAGCATCCAGATTTCCGGTGGGCTCATCGGCCAACAACAGCTTGGGACGATTGAGCAACGCGCGCGCCACGGCAACTCGTTGGCGTTCGCCACCACTAAGCTGACCTGGTAGGTGATCTTTGCGCTGCGACAATCCGATATCACGAACTAGTGCATCGGCGCGCTCGACCAGCTCCGAACTAGGGTTCTCCGTGGCCAGCGCCGGCAGCAGCACATTTTCGGTCACCGAGAGTTGTGGTAGCAGGTGATGGTCCTGAAAGACAAATCCGATGCTTTGATTGCGGAATTCGGCCAGCAGTTTTGCCGACAGCGAGAATGGATTGACGCCGTCGAGTTCGACCTGTCCGGCCGTCGGTCGGTCCAGCGTTCCGAGTATGTACAACAACGTGGATTTGCCACATCCACTCGGGCCAACGATCGAGAGATTCTCTCCGCTGGAGACTTCCAAGTCGACATCCCTCAGCACGCTGAGGGTCTCTGCTGGTGAGATGAACTCTCTACAAAGTCCTTTGACGACGAGTTTGGGCATATGGCGTTCTGCGGGGCTAGAGTGTGACGGAACGTGCAAGGCTATTCAATAATGTCGCCGAATGCTTGTCAACGCGCCCGCCTGATCCTCGGCGGGCGTCGCAGGGCGATTCGGCCGCGCTGGCCATCGCGTGACGATGGGTTCAGTGAACTTCAGCCTGTTGTGGTTAACCGAAGGGACTAAGCATCGCGGTGGGAAACAACGTTCCTGTCTGAAAGATCCTGAGAGGAATCGGTACAGGCACTATGCGTATTGGACCTCCGCGATTTTGAATAAGGTCTCCACTTTGCGAAAACCGAATCGCTCGTAGAGGCGAATGGCGGAAGCGTTTTGAACCGTAACTTCTAAATGGACGAAGTGACAACCAGCACGTCGGAATCCGGCCAGGGCATGGATCAGTAACGCTCGACCGAGGCCCAGTCCCCGGAAATCGGGATGAACGCCCAAGTTTTGGATGGCACCTTCGCGTGGAGTCGAAAACAAACCCTGCACCGTGCCACAAGGTTGGAGGCTGGTGGAGAACTGAGCATCGCGGCATGCTAGCCAAGTTGCCTGAGGCACGAAGTTGTTTCGGCCTGTGATCTCGCGCATTAAATGGCGACAACCATCGAGGTCGCCCAAACAAGGAAAAACGTGCGCGTCAATTTCATCGCGAAAGCTCTCACACTTGACTTCTGCATGTCGATTGAGCAATCGCGGAGCCCAAGGAAGAAGACGAAAGCCGTCAGGTATTGGAATCGTCTGAGTTGGCTCGCGGTCGAGCTTCAATTCCATGCGATATCGCTTGAAGTAGGTGACGGCCATGGTGTACCCAGGAAGAAGCCAGAATGACAAGTATCCGACAAAATCTACCCGTTCAAATCCGCAGGGTCAAATAAATGTCCCTCCCTGGCGGACCGCCTCGTAAAGGGTGACGGCCGTGCTGATTGACAGGTTTAGGCTATCAGCGGCTCCCGACAGGGGAATTTGAAAAGAACGAACGTTCTTCGATTCCCAATCCGGCCCCAGCCCATGGGCCTCGTTCCCGAAAACGAGGGCTCCCCCGCCACGGAAGTCACACTGCCAAAGGCTCGATTGCCCGTCGACCCTGGCCGTAAAGATCGGCAGTTGCCGTGTGTTGCACAGGGCCATGAGCTCTTGGCTCGAGGCGATAGCAACTGGCAAGGTAAAGACCGTTCCACGGCTGGCTCGAATGGTGTTGGGGTTGAACAACTCGCACACCGGATCGGTAAGCACCACTGCATCGACGCCACAGGCGCTGGCGGTACGCAAGCATGCGCCCAAATTGCCAGGTTTTTCCGTTCGGTCGAGTACTAGCAGCAGGCTCTCATCCCGCAGAACGACGTGTGAAAGAGCCAGCGAAGGTGTCTTGGCAACGGCTACCGGCGACTGACCTAGCTGGCCGTAACTCAGCCGCGCTAGAATCTCCGGAGATACACACTGCAACGACTGCTGCCGGGCGCGTGCCGGCAGTTGCTGGGCCAGTTCGAGTTCACTGCCCAGGGCGAAAAAAATGGCCTCTATCTCAACCTGGTTGGCGATCGCCAAGCTGATTTCTTTGAGACCATCGATCAGAAAACGAGCGGTCTTCCGACGTACCGAAGAATCGCGCAGCCGGAGCGTCTGCTTCACCCGCGGGTTTTGAAAGCTATAGATTGTTGGCAAGGGAGATTTCGCTCGGTGGGACTGACAAATAACGGGAGATTCAACCTGGCTTGCTGCCACTGGAGCTTCCCTTCCAGAAAGCCGTAATTGGCATAATCGTTACATTCAACGTGCTAACTGGCCGTGTTCATCGATTTGGCTGGTCGAGGCAGTATGGGGTTCACGATCAAAACGACAAGTATTTAGACGATTCTAGCGAGATTTTCGACGTCCCAAGTTTCAGTATCGCCCTTCGGGCCGAAGCCAGGGACGTTCGCAGCATCAAGGAACGTTAGCAGCATGCAGAGCCACGTGAACCCATATCTCCAGCAGGAAGTTCTTTCGGCCTCCCCGAGCCGTCTTCGGTGGCTACTGATCAAGCGAGCTGAAGAACTCTGTGGAGTTGTATCTCAGATGTGGGCTGACGACCAAGTCGATCAAGCAGACCAGTGGCTTCTCCGGATTCGAGAGATTTTAGGCGAGTTGCTTGGCGGGGTTCAGGATGCGTCTCATCCGGTCGGCAAGACAGTCGCCGATTTCTACGTGTTTCTCCTGCAGTTGGTCTCTGAGGTAGAACAAAAACGGTGCCCAGATCGTTTGGCCACCTTGCGCGAGCTGTTGGGTATCGAGCTCGAGACTTGGCAGCAGGTCCTCGACCAAGGCGGCAGCCAGTCGGCCTCTCCACTGGAAACACCTCCGAGAAATCCGGGAGTTGCGGCCCCTGCTCCGCTGATGCCGATCTCCCGTAGTGGTTCGTCTTCCGAAAACGAGCTTGGCGGTTCATTCAGCCTGGAAGTCTAGGCATGCTCTCCTGAGGTCCTCCCGCGCTGGAAGGACTACTTCTGCTCCCGAAAGGTCGTCCAAGCCATATAGGCTAGGCCACCTGAGCTGACCATGAAAATGATGTCCATGGTAATGCTGGCATAGCGAAAAGGTGCCATTGCCACGAGGCCACTGAGCCCGAGGACCAGGTCGAGAAGGAATATGAGAAAGACCAGGCTGGCAATCACCAACCCGATCAGACACAATGCTTTTGGCATCAGCCAACCTTTTGGACTTGCGGCAGACGAGTTCACTGCGATGACTTTTTAGAGTGACGACTCTTCACTTTAACAGCCTCTGCGCATGGGGAGCCCAGAAGCTGTCGGTCTCGTGATGTGCGGCACTTGCGTAGTATAATCCAAGGAAACTAACTGTCACCCATGTCCCCCATTTATCCTGATTTGCGGACTGTGCTATGAGATTCTCAGGGCCGACAACCGGAAAAATAGTAACAGCTGGTTCACAACTGTGCTAGCTATGCGCCAGAAGTTTGCTGCCCAATGATAGCCCATTTAACTCCGGTGAGCTGCGCCGAGCGTCTAAGGAGTAGGATGCCGGTCTCGGCAAAATATGCCTATTTTGACCATGCCGCAGTAGCCCCATTGCCGGATGTCAGTTCGGCGGCGATCCGGGCCTATTCGGAGCAGGCCAGCCAACATGGTGACGTTCAGTGGCCTGCTTGGTCGGCAGGGGTGGCGCGATTGCGGGAGGCCGCAGCCGAGTTGATTCATGCATCGACGGACGAAATCGCGCTCGTCAACAACACCACTCAAGGCATCAATTTGGTTGCCGAAGGGTTTCCCTGGAAATCGGGCGACAACGTCGTTGTGCCGGAAAACGAGTTTCCGTCCAACCTGTTGCCCTGGAGAAATCTGGCCCGTCGTGGAGTCGAGCTCCGGCTGGTGAAGATTCCCCCTTCGGGGGTAGTCGACCTGGATGCCGTGAATCGGGCACTCGATGCCAAGACACGCATGATCGCCGCCAGCTGGGTTGGCTTCGCGAGTGGCTATCGGTCCGACGTGGCCGCGCTCGCCGAGCTAGCGCACTCGCGCGGTTGTTTGCTAATGCTCGACGCGATCCAGGGGCTGGGAGTCTTTCCGTTGGATGTGCAGACCACGGGAGTCGATTTCGCGTGTGCTGACGGTCACAAATGGATGTTAGGTCCAGAGGGGGCTGGTGTGCTTTATGTCCGGCTGGAGCATTTGAACCTGCTCGAACCACTGGGCCTGGGCTGGAATAGCTTGTCAGCGAAGGCATTCGAACCGGCCTCGTCTAAGCTCAAGGCCAACGCGGCTCGATACGAGGGAGGTTCCGCCAATATGGCCGGCATGCTCGGACTGAAAGCCAGTCTCGAATTGTTGCTTGAGCTGGGTGCCCAGCGTGCCGATAGCCCGCTTGCTCAGGCGATCCTCGAGAATGTGGCCAGCTTGGAAGCGCGGCTCAGCGAAGCAGGTTTTCAAGTTCACCTGCCGGCGAGGGAATCACGAAGCGGAATCATGGGCGTGACTTGGCCGGAAGCGGATGCGATGGGAGAGCAGGCTTATCGGGCCGCGCGAAAACACTCTCTGGGACGCGGTGTCGTTTCGAGCGTCCGTGGTGGCCGCTTGCGGATCAGCACCCATGCTTACAACAATGAAGAGGACATCGGGCGGCTAATCGATGCCTTGTTGGAGTATCGGCGGCAGGGCGTATGAACACGCGACCAGCGGGTTGGGCAGCGCCAGACGAAGCATCCGTCAGATGGACATTAGGCAGATCTATGACAAAAAAACCGCGAGTTGCTGTCTACACGGGCTCTTTTGACCCGGTCACGTTGGGACATTTGAACGTGATTGAGCGAGCGAGCAAGTTGTTCGACGAGTTGGTCGTGGGGGTCGGCATCAATACAGAGAAGCAATCGCTTTTTTCTCCTAGTGAGCGAGTCGAACTGCTGGAGGAAGTGATTGGTGATTTCACGAATGTCCGGGTGGCGACCTTTTCCGGGTTGGCGGTCAGTTTCGTCAAAAGCTGCGGCTCGCAAGTTATGGTGCGCGGCGTCCGGCCGCTGACCGATATCGCGGGTGAGTTCACCATGCTGATGGCCAACCGGCAGCTGGACGAAGATATTGAGACCGTTTTTTTGATGGCCGATGAGAATTACTCGCATGTCTCGAGTTCTCTGATCAAGCAAATCGTCCTGTTAAGCAATGATGAGATGCTGTCACGGTTTGTGCCGAAGAAGATTATCGGACCACTGCGCAAGAAAATGGCCGACAACGCGTGACCCGTTGCTTGGTAACCAAGGTTCAGGAGCCTCTCTGAGTCCGGCTCGATGGAGGCTCCCCGACAAACGAAGAACATCCCCATCAAACCTCGGAATGAAAACTGGCTGAGCCGCTTTCGACGTGTTTCAGCGCGGGCAGCGGATCGGCGGCACGACCCGACGTTCGGTCCGGTATTCGTGCGAGGCAAGGGGGCGCGACTCTGGGATGTGGAGGGCAACGACTACATCGATCTGACCTGCGGTTACTCAGCATCGAACTTCGGTCACGCTTATGAGCCCCTGGTTTCAGTCGCAGAGCAGCAACTGCGGCAGCTGACGCATTTGACGGGCGATTTGCACGTTGGAAGAGTCACGTTGGCCGAACGGCTGGTCGAGGTTTGCCGGTTTCCGTCTCAGTCGAGCAAGGTGGTCTTTAACGCAACGGGTGCTCGAGCTGTGGAAACGGCTTGGAAGGCGGCTGTTTCGTTCAGAGCCGGTCGCCTACTGTCACTTCGGCCTGGATTTCATGGGCGATCGATCGCGACAGCGGTACTGAGTGATACGGCCGAGATATCCGAGCCGCTGATAGATCGAGAGCAGTTTCAGGTTTGGTCTGATCGCGACTATCCGTACTGCGCCGTCTGCCCATTGGGGCTGAGCTATCCGAGCTGCAGCGTCCGCTGTGCCGATAGGCTGCTGGAGTACATCCGAACCAATTCGCATCAGCTCTCGGCAGTGGTGGTTGAGCCGGCTCTGGGGGCGAGGGGGTACGTGTTTCCGCCGGCGGAGTTCTTTCGGCGTCTGCGAGCCGTCACCCGCGACGCGGGAGTGCTGCTGATTGCCGACGAGATTCAAACCGGGCTGGGGCGAACCGGCGATTGGTTGTGTTCTCAGGCCGACGGCTGGCAGGCTGACTTGGTGGTCCTGGGAAAGAGTCTCGGTGGCGGCATGACTCCCATTGCGGCGACGATCGGTCGCTCCGATGTGCTCGATAGTATTCCTCCGGGCGCCGAGTCGGAGACGTTCGCGGCCACTCCTTTTGCCTGTGCCATCGCTCTGGAGGTGCTTCGGCAACTGGAGGTGGCGGGCGGTATGGCGCGTGGAGTCGAGATAGGACATGCGATCCGAAGTTCGCTGAAGGCGAGATTCTCGGACTCCCGCCTCCACGCTGCGTTGGTCCGAATCGAGGGTGTCGGAGCGTGCTGCGTCGCCGAGTTCGCCGATGCCAGCGGCCAAGCGGAGCACGACAGGCAAAGCTTAGCGCGGCTGTTCACGGAAGCTTGCATGCGGCAGCGTCTCCTAGTTCACTTTTCCGGGCCTCTCAAAACTCGTGTGGTCCTGTTGCCTCCCCTGACGATGACCGACGAAGAGCTGGAAACAGTTCGGTGGCGGCTGGGCCAGAGTGTCGCCGAGTTTCAGCAGGCAGTCAGTGCGAGCCGAACGGGCAGCTAGCGGGCGACCAGTCGCACCTTGATCGCCGCCGCTTCGCCATCATTGCCGACAATGGGGGCTTCTGATCACGCGCGATCCGCTCTAGCAGGCGGCGAATTGCCTCTGAAACTCTTCGCGGTAGCTAGCTTCGTCCGCTGGAAACAGCTGTTCGAACTGCGCCTGGGTGGTGGCACCCCGTTGGAAGCGTTGCTTCGGGAACACGGGCATATCCAGACCAGTGACTGCCTGGACGCCCGCCCGCACGACTTGGCCTTTTAAGTCGTAGAGACGCTCGTGCCGCCAGTCGGTCAATTCGATAAAGGGAATGCCCTCGGCTACTTCGATGATTTTCGGCAATGCAAAGGGGCTGAAGCCGCGAAAGCCACAGATCCTGGCTGGAGCAAATGAACGCACGTGGCCTCGGCTTTGGCCGCCGCTATAGATCAACGAGTGCTTGATGGCGGATACTCCCCAGCCTTCCTGGTAGAGCATGGGGTTATTGAGCACGCTACGGATGGTCAACTCGGGGTTTTCCTCGATCGGATAGTCCTTCAGGTTCTCGTCGCCGCCATCGCCATCGACCAACCAGGTCCAGTCCGGATACTGGTGGCGAATCGCCTGGCAGAGCGCCAGCCCCATGGCGGCAGCCTGAACATCCAGCGGTTTGTAGTCCTCGATGACCCCCACGGTCTGTCGCCAGTCGACGCTTGCTGCCGGCACATCGACCACCTCGAGCAGCATTTCCAGATTCAGCTCTCGCAGGAATTCGCGAGCTTGCTGACCATCGGAGCTTTCGCCGTCAACGGACAGGGTAAACGCCTTGAGTCGGGCCGGATTCTCTCCTCGCTTCAGCAGCAGGTGGTAAAGAACCAAGAGCACGCTTCCGCTATCGATACCGCCGGAAAAGAGGACGCCGATCGGTTCCCGCGGGTCCAACAATCCCAGCCAGTGCTGACACTCGTCGGCCAGTGCGCCGATGTACTGCTGTCCAATGGCCGGTATGTCTGCCGGCAGCCGTTCGCGCTCGGGATCGAAGAATCGCTGTAGCCTTGGATTGGGATCGGGGCAACCGACAAGCTGTAGCTCAAGGACATGGTGCGCCGGTACCATGCGAGTGTAAGACGGATGAAACTGGTCGACGAGACCTTCTGACTGAAGTGTTTGCCGGATCTCGTCGATGCGCTCGGAGACGATCAGGCAGGGACCTTCGGCTCTTTTGGCAAGGAAATAGCGAGTGGGGCGTCCGAGCGATCTGGCCAGATGGACCGTCTTTCCCTGGCGCGCGACGATTGAGAACTGTCCATCTATTTCCGCGACCTGCCGAGCATCACCCGAGAGCACGCGCCGGTGGGCCTCTTCATAGCTCATGTTGAGAAGAATGTTGTCGGAAGGATCGATTAAATCGATCACACGCTCAATAGTGGCAGGGATCGTCATTAGCCTTCTCCAGCGATAACCAGCAGCTCAGGTTTTAGACGGCAGCACGACCAGGTTTAGACACCTACCTTTTTTCGCCTTGCTGCGTTTGTTGTCCGTACCAAAAAAGATGTTGTCCGTACTTCATAGATGCAGTGGGACCATGAACCGACTTTCTCCGTCGGTTGCTTCTGATGGTGGGTCCGTCCAGGGGATTGGGCGATCTTGCGAAACGTGGTCGGCGATCAGCTGTTTCGCAGCGGACACCAGTTGACTCAGCGCGTCGCGAACCGTTGCGGCTTGCGCTCGATCCAGCGGAAGATTCGCGGCTCGCGCGAGCGTACCACCTTCGCTGAAATGCTGGACGAAGACGGTGAGGTTGTAGACTTCCGCGGTGGTCATGCGAGCGGAGGAGCTGCCCTCGGGTGACGCCTGCGGTAAAGAGGGGTTGGGAGAACTAGATGTACCCATGCCGAATTCCTATCGAGCTACTTGCATCTTCGATCGAGCCCTAGTCGGACCGTTCTGATCCAAGATCTTATCGCAGCCGGCCGTGTTTGACGAACGCTCTGCCCGACGATTCCCCAAAGTTCGCATTTTGGGGGAATTATTGGCGTTAGACCTTGCCCAGACGGCTCATCGCCACCGGACTGGTATGACGAAAACTTGTTCGAAACCGGCGTCACGAGACTCGGGGGCAAGGGGCTTGCAGACGTCAGCTCTTGCCGATCGCGTGAACTTCGAAGCCGACCTCGGAGAGTGCCTGGCGATCGACAATATTCCGTCCGTCAAAGAGAAACGCCGGCTGCGGCATGGCCCGGTAGATTTTCTGGTAGTCGAGCGTCTTAAACTCGTCCCATTCAGTCATCACGGCAATGGCGTGGGCATCTCGAGCGGACGCATAGCAGTCGCTGGCGACGGTGACATGGTTCTCGATCAAGCGTTGGTCGGGCGGTGAGAGCTGGCCGTCGGCGTCCGACATTACCGTTTGAAGATCCTTGAGAATCTGCGTTCGACTGACGCGCGGATCATAGATATGCAGACGAGCGTGTTCCCGCAGCAGGTCGCGACAGACGTAAATGGCGGCCGATTCACGCGTGTCATTGGTATCCTTCTTGAAAGCCCAACCCCAAATGGAGATCTTCTTGTCGGAGACGGTGTTGAATAATGTTTTAACGATCTTTTCCGCAAAGCGACGTTTTTGATAGTCGTTCATGACAACGACCTGTTCCCAATACGCCGCCACTTCGTGGAGTCCAAAGTGTTCGCACAGGTAAACGAGATTCAGAATGTCTTTCTGAAAGCAGCTGCCACCGAAGCCGACGGAGGACTTCAGGAACTTGGGGCCGATTCTAGAATCCGTGCCAATGGCCCTAGCCACCTCGTCGACATCGGCTCCCGTCGCTTCGCACAGCGCCGAGATAGCATTGATGGAAGAGACTCGCTGAGCCAGGAACGCATTGGCGGTCAACTTGGACAGCTCACTGCTCCATAGGTTAGTTGTTAGTATTTTTTGTTCTGGAATCCAGCGGCGGTAGACTGCCGCGAGTGTATCGATCGCCCGCTCCGAGTCGCCGCCGATGAGAACGCGATCCGGGTCGAGCAGATCATCGATGGCAGTACCTTCGGCCAGGAATTCTGGATTGCTGAGTACGTCAAAGGACGCACCGTCTCCAGCACTGCCCAGAATGCGTTTGATCGCCCCGGCCGTACGTACCGGTAGCGTGGATTTTTCCACCACGATTTTGTGCCCGCTGGCAACCGTTGCGATTTGGCGCGCGCATTTCTCAACGAACTCCAGGTTCGCAGCTCGTCCGGCACCCATGCCGAACGTCTTCGTGGGCGTGTTGACGGAAATGAAGATCATGTCAGCTTCGGAGATGGCCGATTCGACGTCCGTCGAGAATGTGAGATTCCGACCGCGAGCTTCTCGAACCACCTCATCCAGACCTGGCTCGTAAATTGGAAGGGAATCCGAATTCCAAGCGTCAATCCGCGACCGGTTGAGATCGACCACGTGAACTGGAATGTCGGGACACTGTTTGGCGATCATGGCCATCGTTGGGCCGCCAACATAGCCAGCGCCAATGCAACAGATTTTCATGGGACTCAGGGGGATAAGTAATGGAGGATGTGTATAAACCGATCGATCGCAAGCAGACTCTGCGTCAGTCCCGAGATCTTCATTGAAAGTTTAATTGCCCGAAAAGCTCGAGCTATGCAGTTCTCTCTGTGCCAGGTCCAGATCGTGTTCCACCATGATACGTGCCAGTTCACGGACGTCGGTCTGAGGCGTCCAGTCCAGTTTTTCCTTGGCTTTGCTTGCGTCGCCCAACAGCAAGTCGACTTCGGCAGGTCGAAGGTATCGTGGGTCGATCTCGACGTATTTTTGCCAGTCCAGATCCAGGTGTTCAAAGACCATATCCAGAAAATCGCGGATCGAATGAGTTTCGCCGGTGGCGATCACAAAGTCCTCTGGCGTGTCTTGCTGCAAGATGCGCCACATGGCGTCGACATAGTCTTTGGCAAATCCCCAGTCGCGTTTGGCATCTAGATTGCCTAAGTAGAGTTTGTCTTGCAAACCCACTTTGATTCTGGTGGCGGCGCGGGTGATCTTGCGTGTTACAAACGTTTCGCCTCGCCGCGGAGATTCGTGATTGAATAGGATTCCATTGCAGGCGAACAAATCATAGCTCCGGCGGTAGTTGATTGTTTGAAAGAATGCGTAGACTTTCGAGCAAGCATAGGGCGATTGCGGATTGAGCGGCGTCGTCTCGGTCTGAGGAGTCTGGAGAACTTTGCCGTACATTTCCGATGAGGAGGCTTGGTAGACGCGAACGGGTTTGCGTTTGTTGAGTATCCGCGCCGCTTCCAGGACGTTCAGCGCGCCCACTCCATCGCTCATCAATGTATAAACGGGTTGATCGAACGATACGCGAACGTGGCTCTGTGCACCCAGGTTAAATATCTCGTCAGGTTCAATCTCAAGGACCAGGTTCGTGAGAGCTTGACCATCGGTGAGGTCTCCATAGTGCAGCCGCAGTTGCGCGTCTTCGTGGACGTCTTTGTAAAGATGGTCGATCCGACCGGTCGAGAAACTGCTGCTGCGTCTGACCAACCCATGAACCGCGTATCCCTTGTCGAGAAGCAGCTCGGCCAAGTAAGAACCATCTTGGCCGGTAATGCCTGTGATCAATGCACTGCGAGACATGAAAGTAACCTCTGATTGAATAAGTGGGGGTTGCTCAAACGGAACGTAGGCTGCCGGCCGCTAGATGACTTCTAAAGTCCTCATAGGTTTGCTCGACGCCGGTTTTCAAATCAGTCCGAGGTTTCCATCCGGTAGACTTCAGCAAAGAGATGTCTGTCAGCTTGCGCGGAGTACCATCGGGTTTCGATGGATCGGTGAGTATTTCTCCTGGATATCCAACGACACTCGCCACCAGATGTGCCAGCTCGAGAATACTCTGGTCCCTGCCCGAGCCGACGTTGACCCAATCGGGCGGATTCGTCTGGCCAAGCAAATGAACCAAAGCGTCCGCCAAATCATCCACGTAGAGGAACTCGCGACGCGGCGAACCGGTCCCCCAAATCGTCACGTTAGGTGCCGATGATTCCTTGGCCTCGTGAAAACGCCGAATGAGCGCCGGCAATACATGGCTATACTCCGGATGATAATTGTCTCCCGGCCCATAGAGATTGGTGGGCATAGCCGAGTGATAGAGGACGCCATATTGACGACGATAGTACTCACACAGTTTGAGTCCGCAGATTTTGGCCAGTGCGTAGGCTTCGTTGGTCGGTTCCAGCGGACTTGCCAGTAGCTGATCTTCGGTGATTGGCTGCTTGGCCATACGAGGGTAGATGCACGTACTGCCTAGAAACAGGAAGCGTTTCACGCCGGACCGATAAGCAGCACCGATGGTCGCGAGCTGGGCGTTGAGGTTCTCTGTCAGGAATTCTACCGGGTATGTATTGTTGGCATGAATGCCGCCGACACGAGCGGCGGCAAACACCACCGCTTCTGGACGTTCCGATTTGAATAGCTTCTCCACCGCATCGAAGTCTTCCAGGTCCAACTCAGCCCGTGTTCGTGTAATCAGGCGGACTCCGGCTTCGCTCTGGAGTCGGCGGCAGACTGCAGAGCCTACCATTCCGCGGTGTCCGGCAATGAATATGGATGAGTAGGAGACCATGATTTTTCTGAGCTACTTGGGAAGGCCAAGATTCGAACAGACGCGTTCGCCCAGCGGGCGTACCGAGCAAGCAAGTATATCGTTCTGTTTGGCAATAGGTTGATTGCTGGAATGTCGCGTCCTATCGTCCTGATCATGTTCGAGGCGGATCGATCCACCGTAGGCTGAAGGCAGTTGCCGATGAGGCTACAAAGGGTCCGCCTGGCAGTCTTCGATCGCAACGGAAACTCCCTGGTCCATGAATCGAACGAAGACCTGTAAACGGACTTCTTTATCACGCCGGACGATGACACCTTCGTATCCAGCGAACGATCCGCTGCGGATGCGGACGCGCTGCCCCGGCTCCAGGCGGCTTTCCGGGGATAGGGCAGCTTCTGTCGATATCAAGTTTTTGATTTGAAGTAAGTCTTCTACGAGCTCTTGGGGCTGATCCACCGGCATGCAACGACTGATCGAGCCGGTGCAAACCGCCTTGTAACGTGACTCCTCCTCACCACACACAAACACATAGTTGCCAAAAAGCGGTTCATAGCTCTTGCGCAACCTCCCATTAGGGGACCGATAGCGGCGTTCAATGACGGGAGCATAGAACGCAATTTCCTGCTCGACCAATTGGCGCATCAACTTCTTTTCTTGACGCGCCAGAGTGTACATGGCCCACCAAGGAGAATTGAGAGCCAGGTCGCTTGTCAACAGACCCTCAGGAAACAGGTCAATTTCGCGTTTGAGTAGAGGCATCTTGTCCTGACCGAGAGAAACAGACTGAATCGGAGTTTGTAGCACGAACTGAATCTAGTGGGAATGGCAGCCGAGATAGCCTCCCGTTTTTTGGCCGCAGTGAGCAGAACAGGCGGTTTGATTGGTCTGACAGAAGCCCAGAGAGCACAGATCACTTCTGTGCCGCGTATTTCACGCTGAAAGCCATGGACGGGACAGGCCGTATGTCGGCACGACTCAGGCTAGCTTACCCAGATAATCCAGGTATTTCCGAGCGGCTACCAACAAAAAAACTCGCCGACAGATGCCGGCGAGTTGGTTGGCGATTTCGACCGAGGACAAGAGTCTTCTCTAGCTTCTCGAACTCCCTGCCGCTCCAGCGATTGATTACTCTACTGCTTTTCTTCGATGTAGCCGGCTGTATAAGAGCCGTATCCGCCGTATTTGCCGCCATAGCCGTACTTGTAGCCATCGCGGTAGTTGCCGCCGTAGCGGTAGGCATAACGGTAATCGTTGTACCCGTAGCTGTAACCGTAACCGGCTTCGGCCGATACGCCGTTGACGACCACGCCGAGGAAGCGAGCATCGACAGTTTCGAGAATCTTGGTCGCTCGCGTAGCCAACGGCTTGACGTTGCGTCTCAGACGCATGGTTAAGACCACGCCGTCGACGACTGCCGCGACGGCACTCGGATCGGAAACGGCTAGCATGGGGGGCGTGTCTACGATAATGATGTCGTATTTTTCTCGCAACACGTCCATCAGATCACTGAAACGATTACTGCTAAGCAGCTCGGCAGGATTACTTGGCCGCTTGCCACCAGGCATGATGGACAAGTTGGCGACATGGCTGGAGTACGTCGCATCTTCCAGCTCGGCCGAGCCCGCCACGACCGCAGCCATCCCTACCGTAGCATCGATTCCAAAGAGCTTGGCGATTCGCGGGCGCCGGAAGTCGGCGTCAATTAGAAGAACGCGTCGACCCGACTGGGCCATCGTGACCGCTAGGTTGGCCGACAATGTCGACTTACCATCACCGGGCACAGGGCTGGTGACCTGGATCACTTTCAGCTCACTGCAACGGTTACTGAAGAACAGACCGGTTCGTACCGCCCGGAACGCTTCACTGACCCGGCCTCGGCTGTGGTGAATAGTCGACAGCGATGGGTCGATGGCTTCTACGACCTTCTTGACATTTTGGATTTCCATAATCGGAATGTGTCCTAGCACCGGTATGCCTAGGTCGGCGGCAATCTCATCCGGGCTGCGGTAGCTCCGATCCGCCAAGTCCATCAAAACGGCCAGTCCGGACATGACCAGGAATCCGACCGCGGCACCGCCGAGCAGATACGGGGGGAGCTTGGGACCATAGAACGCTCCGATCGAAGGCAGGTTCAGTTCCTTCAGAGTTCTCTGACCACCTTGCGGCAATAGCTCGACCTCATTGAGTTTTTCGGTGTAGGCATCGAGCAGAGTTTTCACAGAGCTGAGTTCGCTATTGAGCAGCCGGTTCTCGCCGAGGAACTGTTGCAATTCCTTGGATTTTGCCAGATCTTGCTCCGCCAATGCCTGAAGCTCTTTTTCCTGGATATCGAGTGAAGCATACTTCTCTGTGAGAGCCTGAACATGAATCTCGAGACGTTGCTCGACCGGGATACCTGAAGGGGCTAACTGCTCTGCCAGAGCCGCCTGAGCCTCCTCTTCTCTAAGCCGCTCGAGCTCCAGTTCCTCCTGCTTTTCGCTCTCCGCAATGCGAGCGATATGTTCCTGCATTAACTGAATCTTTTTTCGAGCGTTTGCCACCGAAGGGTGCCCATTACCGACGGTATCAAGCAATTCTTGCTCTCGCATCTGCAACGCAAAAAGTTCGGTCCTCTCCAGGCGAGCTGATTCCGAGTTGCTCCGAGACTCCAAAGGCGTCTGTCGAATCCTCGGTGCATCAGGGTTGCCAAACATGCTATCGACAACGCTGTTCTCATTGTCCGATGAAAGCATGACCAAGATGTGCTCCGGGGGGCGTCCGGCATCAATGGCTGATTGCACGTGTTCCAACGTTCCACGTAGCTTCTTGCGTTCAACCCGCAGCTCCGAAAGCTCTGCTTGGACTGATGCGTAGCTCATCGCGTACGGGTCGGATACTTCATCGCCGGTCCAAATGACGTTTGAAGCGCGGGCGCGAAACTCCTCGTCCTTTTTGGACAAGTCTTTGTAAGTCTGGCTCAACCTGTCCTGCGCCTTGGTGACCAACTCATACATTTCGTTGCCGACCGTGCGGTACTCTTCGGTCAGGTAATCGCTATAGCCATCGACGATGGCGTTGACCACGACTGCAGCGAGATCCGCGTCGGTACAGATGTAATTGATTTCCAACAGGGTCGTGTTGTCGTCTTTGGCCGCCGGCTGAATGACCAAGTCTTCGCTGACCATCAGGTCCGCCGTAATCTGCTCGGCACTCAAGCCCAAGCTGCTAAAAGCCGGCTGTTCGGTCAACTGTCCGCGCTCGACAGCCATTCTCAGGACCTTCTGACTCTGGATCACGAGCGATTCGTCAGAACGCGTAATCTCCGAAGTGTCGTTCGGATCACGCTGTTGCAACCGGGTCGATGGTGGCAACGAGTCGACGACCCGAACCAATGCCGAAGCCTGGTACTCGGCCGGTTGTTTTGAGAAGTACAGGTAGCCGAGGCCGGTGCCCACGAAGGCACCCAGAATCGGTAGCCATTTCCAGCGCCAAAGGACCTTGAGGATATCAAAGCCCTGTTGAGGTTCCATCGCCGGCATCGGCTCTACCATTCGACCATTTGCCATACCATTGACAGGGGGGCTTTCCATTACTTGCGACATAGCTGGTTTTCAAAGTAGGGAGGAATATGGGATTGCTAGCGACATGGCATTAAATATTCTGCAGACACCGGTTAGAGATTATGGTATGCCACGTATGTCCACCAAGTATAGGCGTGACTCGAATTCTTGAATACGTTTTTGCATCGTCCCTACGGAACTTAGCGTTTGAGTGGCTGTTTTGTCCCAAAAAGTCCTCACAATTAAACTCTCTCATGGGGGGGAGGCATTTCGGCTAACCCTAACTGTCGACCACTGTCGGTCCGTCGAAAGTGTGTCCATTGAGACCGGTTTTGCCGACTTTTTCGACTTTAGAGCTAGCTTGGAGCTTCTTTTTTAGGTGTTCTAGGTATTCCACATATTGCGGGATACTGCGAGAGCGGCGGACGGCCTGTTCCATCCAGTGGATTGCGTCCTCCAGCTTGTCGGCGTTCTCCAACAGCCTGGCCAGGCGGTGCCGAGTCTGATGGTCCGTGGGAGCCAGCTCGGCAATCCGGGTTAACGCCCTGATTTCTATCTCCGCCGATCCAGAATGGCTAGCCGCCCATACGAGTAGTTTCCATTGAGTAAGCGAGTTCGCCGTCCATTGGAGGGGGGCAAGATCGAGTGACTCGGTGAATTCCTGCGCCAGCGGATTCTTGTTCGCTACGAGTCTCTGGGCCACGCGGATCCGAATCCAAGGTGATTTGGGAAGAACCTGATTCAACTCCGACAGCGAAACATGCGTACCGACCAGCTCAGCAATCTGGACGGCCTGTCCCGGGGTCGCTGCGATCAATCTTCGCCATACGTCGAGACCGATCGAGCGTTCGCCAGCCCAGAAGGCGACCGTGCCCAGCTTTTGCCTTAGCTGAGGGTAGTGGTAAGTCAGTAGGACCAGCCGGGCATAGTTTTCTGCCCGCTCCGTGGTGGACAGCTGGCCGCAATCACCGCGCGCGATCGCCCAACTTGCCCTCCAGTCGTGGGGACACGCCGATACCGCTTGGGCACCTTCGACGGCGCTGCGCCGCAAAGCCGGTAAGACTGACTCGTCCGCCGACGCGATATCCTTCAGCTCGGACAACGTTCCCGCTGGCGCACCCCGAAAGGCCGCAGAGATCTTATCCGCCTCAGAGAACGCGGCCCGAATTTCCGTTGGCAACTCGGCAGGCCAACGCGACGAATCGAGCACCAATCGTTCGGCCTGCGCCTGACGCACGCGTGCGATTTGTAAGCTCAGTTCCGGCGTGGTCTCGGTTCTCGGAGCTTCTAGGTAGCGATCGAGCAGGTCGCGATTGGCCTCGTAGCCTCCAAGATACTTCATCCGCCATTCGATTGGTTCCGCGGCGGCGAAACCGAGCAGCGGAGTGACACCTTGCGCCATGATGGCAACAACGAGGGCAACCAGCAGTCGGTCTTTCCAAGGACTCGGCGGGGAGCCCTTCTCTGTCTTGGGCGAGTGCCCGCTCGGCAGGCAACGCAGGCAAAAGCAGCCAACCAACGCTGCCAGTGAGAGGAAGACTGCTGGTACGATCAGGCTGAAGTCAACGAAGCTCTGCAAGGCGATCGCAGCAACGGCAAAAATCGCTGCCGGACGGGTTGGATCGCCTGAACGTGTCTTGGAAGTCACGCCGCTCACGCGTAATCGACGTAGCAGCCAAGCCAGACCGACTACCGCAATGCTCAGCCCGACGAAGCCAAATTCAGTGAGTACTTCGATGTAGACATTCTCTGCGTGATATGCCCAACTGCCCTGAAACCCTTCTCTCGGAAGAACAGCAAAGTGAAAGGTTCCCATTCCGCAGCCGAGCAGCCAGTCGTGGGGGTTGGAAAGAGCGGCTAACCAGAGTCGATAGCGAGGGTTGGCCACGCTGGTTGCTTCGCTGGAGATGGTGCCCAAACGTTTTAGGATCACGTCATCGAGCTCTAGCGAAGTTAACAGGATGAGGACCACGGCGGCAATCGTTCCCAGCAAGACGCTTGAACGCCCCAGCCCTTTGTTAGCAACGGACATGACCAGCAATATCAAGGTGGAGCCAATGCATGCCAGGATCCCTCCACGGCTAGTCGTCGCGAGAACGGCAACAAACAGAAAGGTAACGGCAAAGACATTGCACACCGACAGCGTATCGAGGTCGGTAACGAGTTCTTCCAGCCGTCGCCGGAGCCGTGCAAAGGCATTCACCGCCGGATAGCGTACGTGATATCGTCGGTCAGCGGCGTCTCCACCCCGTCGCTTGGTCCACCAAGCCAGCAGACCCACTGTGGCGCCGATGCCAATGGCGTAGTATTGAGGAGCCGAATTGCGCGATACGAAGGTGCTGAAGTAGGCGTCGGTCTGCATCTCCAGCAGGGTCCAGCGATTCCATGCGACGCTTTGAAAGACGCCCAACAACCCATTCAAGAGCGTTGTGATCGACAGGACCGACAGCAAGGCGAGCATCCATCGCGTGTCTCGAAACAAGACCCCCGATGCGATCAGCATGGCGATCGCGGATGCAAACACCGCAGCGCTGGCTCGAGTCTGAAGGGGGTAGATGCTAATCGACTGAGGTGCCGAAATGGGAATACTCGGCGGATTGGTGTTGGAACCAGCGGGCTCAGACTCAGGGCGGTTTTTCTCGAGTAACGCCTCGTATTCTCTGCCAAGTTCGTCGACCTGCTGTTGAAAATTGGCGCCGGCGCCGATCAGGCGCCATATGCTGTGTGGCAGCGGGACGGATTGCAAAGTCGCCATGGTTGCTAGACTGATCAGGCTCCAGGCGATTGGGGTGCTCAGCGGCAGACGCTGAAGCCGAGCCGCAGCGATTGCCGACAAGAAAATCAATCCCACGATCCCAACCATCCAGATTTGAGACGTCCAAGTGGTCATCGCGTAATACCAGGGGCAGGCGAGCAGTAGGCCTAACGCTAGCAATCTCCCCGTCCAAAGCAAGGCGTTTGCCACCCTGTCCCTGGCTGTTGGACGGTGACCAGTCGTCGTCCGCGAAGGGGCTCTGCGTTGGGACATTCGCGATGCGGTCATATTGGATGCAGTCGACTTTATGGGGCAGTGGAATTCGATTGGTGGCGGTCACCGAAGTGAAGGGTCACCGTCGAAGGTCGCTCAGAAGAAATGACGACTCCCACATTTGCGGTCACCCTATCTCTACGTGCTGCGGCCGGTCACGGCGACTGCCATCCTTAAGTGCAGTCAATTTAGGCTTCCGCGAGATCCAAGCGACCTTTGATTCACCGCCTTCGGATGGGGCAAATCGCCATCGAAACCGCATTGTAGTCCACCGGCTGAGGTACCTGAAGCAACTCCGTGATTCCGCGGAGGATCGTCGGTTCCTGACTTGAGATACAAACTGTCTGTAGATCACCGATTCACGATCCGTATCGCTGGGAAAGCAGGAGAGACTGGAGAAGGCACACAAAAATGCGAACGGCTGTCGTCCGAAGCGATCGTTCGGATTATTCACGCCTTGAGCTGCGGCATCCGCTGCCAAGGGCGGGAGCATTTTTGCTTTTGGTTTGGTCTGTTTTCGACGAGTTGAGCTTGCCAATCGTTGGCGATGCAGACGATTCGCCGGTGAGGCTCGCACTAGTCTGCCGGAGAATCGGTCCGATTCATCCAGCGGCGCGAATCAGTACAAGCCTGGCGAGGGTGTGAAGGCGAAACCACTGCGATAAACCCCAGAATTCCTCAACTCGATACAGCTTAACGCACGATCTATGAAGCAAACGCCTTGCTATTCCGTAGGGCGTCGCGCGAAATCGCGCTGCTTTGTCAGTCGAGCCGCGCACAAGCACCTAAGTGTTCGCATTCAATCGAGATTCCGGGGGGTCGACACGATGTTGTTAACATCGCACGTTTCGAGGGGACAAGGCACGCAGCCGCCAAGGCATCGCGGTCTCCGTAAGGTGGATCACGCCGATCGAGTGCGGCGCGGATTGCTCGCGGCAGCAACACTTGCCGTGCTCCTAGGTGGCTTTTCTGGCTGCACGACCTTAACCAATGCTCACAAGGCAATCGCCGGAAGTGGTGCATGGAACGACACGGTGATGACATTCCGCAATCGTTCCTTTTCGGCCAAAGCCTGGCACCGCCGCAAGCACCACTTCTGCAAACGCAAGTATCTCAAAGATTTCTGCGCTGGGTTCCGCGCCGGCTATGAAGATATCGCGCGTGGAGCGGATGGTTGTACGCCCGCATTTCCCCCCAAGAATTACTGGAGCTGGGAATTCCAATCCGCCGAAGGGCAAGCTCGGACTGCGGCATGGTTTGAGGGATATCCCCACGGAGCTCGGGCCGCGGAGGAGGAAGGGCTCGGCAACTGGAGCCAGCTGCAGATGTCGAGTGGATTGCAGGCTCAGTACCAGAACACCGGAATGTTCGAACACGACGGGGCTCTCTACCCAATACCCGCAACGCCAGGTCAGGGCGGACCGGTGATCGATCAGCAATATCTCTTGCCTGGGGAGCTGGGCGAGATAGAGACGATTCCGCCGGTTCCCTCGGAGCCGATGCTCATTCAACCACCACAATAAGAACTGTAGGTCCAGGGGGCACTGCGGATTCACTTCCCTCGAGCACCCAGCGAAAACTCCCAAAAAACCAACCAGCGGGATGCCGGATGACCCCATCCGGAACCCGAGAGTAAGCAAAGCAACCGCCATGAACTCACGGAAGACGACCATGGTTAATCAACTCAACCAAAAACGAACCGCCAACAAGCAATGCACCTGCTGGCGAGTCCTCTCGCTCGCATGTCTCGTCAGTTCGGCGGCATTGACTGGTTGCACGGCTTTAACCCAGCCTATTGATGGTGTGCCGGCTAGCCGCCTGCCGAGTCAGTTTTTTGCGGAAGAGAAGAACAATCTGGTTCCGATCGACATTAGCTTGCTGGCACAAGAAGAGCCCAGGCGATATATCCTCGGTCCTGGGGACGTGTTGGGAATTACGGTGGATCGTATCTTGCCGTATGCAGAACCTGGTACCGTTCCAGACGTGCCGCCGGTACATTTCCCCGATGCCGACAGCACGTTGCCTCCGTCGACTGGATTTCCGATCACCGTCTTGGAAGACGGCACGATCTCCCTGCCGTTGGTCAAGCCGATCCCGGTCGAAGGCATGACGACCGATCAGGCTCGTGACGTGATTCGCAGAGCGTACATCGATTCGAAGATCTTGATCGAAGATGAAGGGCGCAAGGTTTCACCGGTAGTTACGGTGATTAAGAAGAGGCAAATCAACGTCGTAGTCATCAGGCAGGACCAAGCTCTGGCCGCCAATGCGAGTGTACAGGCTCGCCAGGTTGGGACTACAGGTCGCGGCGTTGTTGGTACGGACTACAGTGCTACCGGCAACATCATCAAGTTGGATGCTTACAAGAACGATATCCTCAATGCGATGATGGTCACGGGCGGCTTGCCAGGCGTAACGGCCAAGAATGAGGTCAAAATTTTGCGAAGTAGCCAAGCGGACAAGCAAGCCCGCCTGGCATTCATGCAACAGTACGCCCAGATCTTGGCTTCGCACTACGATCCCTGTAGCTGCCCACCGCCGATGCCGGAGGATCCGACCGTGCTGAAAATTCCCCTGCGGCTGCCTCCAGGGGTGCTGCCAAGCATTCGGCCCCAGGATGTCATCCTGCAGGAGGGCGATATCGTGCTCATAGAAACCAGAGATACGGAATTCTTCTACACTGGCGGCCTGCTGCCAGGCGGACAGTGGCCCATTCCACGCGACTACGATCTCGACGCGCTAGGCGCCATGGCCATGGCTGGAGCTGGTGTGTCCAGTATTCAGAATCGTGGCGGCGGTGGACTGATAGGAAACATCCAAGTGGTCCCACCAGGAAGGCTCTACATCCTTCGCAAGACGCCCTGCAAGGGACAGATCGCCATCGAAGTCGACTTGGCCAGGGCAATCAACGATCCTCGTCAGCGGCCGACTATCCTGCCCGGTGATACGTTGATTCTGCAGTACAAGCCGATCGAAGAAGTCATCAACTTCGGCATCGGGACATTCTTCACCTACGGAATTCAAGAACTGTTGAGAAACTAGGGCTTGACCTGGCAGATCTGAAGCGATTCGGAGCGGTGCGAGGGCGACTTTGCCTTCTGCACCGCTCTTGCATTTCGGAGCTGTGTTTTTTCAGGACTTCTAACGCATCAAGCACTCGGTGAGGCTCCTCGGCGACCGCAACCCCGAAGCGATGGTCACCGCGCCGGCAGAATCTATACCCGAGGACCGGGCGATCCCCCTATAAGTATTGATGGCTGGACTCTTCTTGGGATCTTCATTTCCCGGATCAGCCTGTCTGGGATTTCCTTAAAGGACCGTCTGGGGTGCAGAAGGGCACATGCATCGCTTGGACGGGCGGATTTCACGACTTTAGGTCCCGTTGTTTGATTGGCGGCAGGAAACTGCTCCCATTCGAACTAATCAATTTTCTCGTCACCCTCGTGCAATTCTTCACGACCGCCATAAACTGGTGTCTATACGATCGGCAGATTCACCGAATTGTCGCTGCTTGTCTAGACACTCACCTTTTCCCCAATCAGTATCAATCTCCTAATCGATCTCAACGCATCATCTGAATGGGCCAGCTTTCGGGCTCGCCCGCCTCAACATGGATTCACTTGGGTATGCTCGAGCACTTGCTGACCGTTGTCGCTAGCTTCCTAGCGGCGGTCATTCTGACTCCGATTGTTCGTATGCTGGCGGTCCGCCTCGGAATCGTGGATCGTCCTGATCCGCGTAGAAAACTGCATGGCCGTGTAGTCGCTCGCGCGGGCGGAACTGCGGTTCTCTTGTCGGTGCTGTCGGTCTGTTTAGTCGCGTACCTCCGTTTTGACCGGAGCGAGTTGCCGCTGAGTTCCTATCAGTCGTACGTCGCTCTGCTAGTCGTGATGGTGGGCGTCTGGCTGCTAGGGCTAGCCGATGATATCTGGAATCTTCGGGGAAGGCAGAAGCTGGTTGGCCAGATTGTTTTGGTAGGGATTCTGGTCACGGTCGGTCAATTTCAAATTCAGCATGTGGGACTCTTCTCCGGGGTGGGTTTGGAGTTGGGGTTGTTGACCCTGCCTGTTTCGGCGGCCTGGTTGTTGGCCACAACCAATGCAATGAATCTGATTGATGGGGCGGACGGTCTCTGCTCGACTCTCGGAGCGATCATCTGTGGCGCTCTGGGGTTGTTGGCGGCTGCCCACGGTCATGCGGCGGAGGCGGCAATTGCGTTCGCGTTATGTGGTGCCTTGCTGGGATTCCTGGTCTTTAACTTTCCTCCAGCGAGTATCTTCCTGGGCGATTCAGGTAGCTTGCTCGTTGGTATGGTGACGGGAGCCCTGGCGATTCGCTGCTCTATAAAAGAGGGTGCAAGTATCGCGTTTTTAGTTCCGTTGGCGATCTTGTTTTTGCCGCTATTGGACTCGGCAATGGCCATCGTGCGGCGGAAACTGACGGGCCGTTCCATCTATACGACTGACCGAGCCCATTTCCATCACACGCTCAAGAGTAAGGGGCTCAGTGATCGGGGGTTGTTGTTCGTCGTCATGCTCATTTCCCTGACAACCGCGGCCGGTGCATTGGCCGGCGACCAATCCGAAAACGAGTGGATCGCGCCCGCCAGCGTCGTCGTCGTGTTTGGCGTGCTGGTCGCGACCAAAGCCTTTGGATATGCAGAATTGGTGCTGGTTGCCAGACGCGGTTCCCATTTTGCTCTGAGTCTGCTCGAACCGGCGCGGAAAGCCGAGAAGCCAACGCGTCAGAAAGCGGTTCGGCTACAGGGGACTCGGCAATGGGAGACGGTCTGGGCTACGTTGGTAGAGTTTGCCGAGAACGAAGAACTATGCACGCTTCATATGGATTTGAACGTGCCGTGGTTGGAAGAAGGTTTTCACGGCTCTTGGCATCGCAGTCGGCTGCCCGATCGGCTTGAGAGGTGGTCTGCTTCATTGCCAATTCATGCTGAGGAGCGGATTGCCGGCCGTATTGACATTGTGGGGCCTGCCAGCACCAGTGCAACGCTGGGTACTTTAGCCAAGCTGGTGGAATTGCTCGAGGATCTGTCACCCCAGGTCGAATCGCTGCTGTCGCCTGTCGAGTCGGAAGCTCTGGATGCCGGCGCCGTGATACCTCCGGTACGCCACCTACCGGCAGACACAGCGACAGTTTCTACAAGAGCGCCAGCATATTCATCGGTGACTCGTTTGAACTGACGTGTGGGATCGACACCGCTTTTGGGAGTCTTCCTCTTTCCGGCGATGGACTGATCAACCGCCGTTGGCGCGCAGGCCAAACGGTCCCTTGGGTCCCTAGCAGCCGGGTTCAGTGTCTTGCGTTGCTAGCGAACGCGGTGGTTCTACTTCTCGTCCATTCTGCCGAACTCGTGCTCAGTTAAGATCTAGTTGACTGTCCCCCTTGGATTTGCCCGCATGTTGGTTGCTCGAAAACGTTCTGTCCTTCAAAATGTCGATAGCTGCCAACAGGGAGGGCGGTTCATCTAGTTGCCAAGACAGGTCGCTCTGGCAGGATTTCTTTGCCGCGTTTGTTCTACGTCCTTTGCCGAGAGGTTAGCTGCCAGATTGCTATGCCTTACGCATGAATCTCTCTTCTTCGGTCTAACCGTTAAGACCTGCGGCGTATCCATTTCAACTTGCTACAGCGAGTGGAAATCAGCCATCGACGACCTTAAGCCAGAACTATACTGCAGCTGTGAAACTTTGCGGATTAAACGTTGGCAGACGTATCACATTTGCAAAGCGGAAACTACAATCTCGTAACTTCAAACCGGTCTTGAATAGCTAATTCGGGTGTGGCTTTTTCGCGCTTTCAGGCGGACGAGTCACCCATGGGAACGAAGTCCGCGCTGGACGGCAGGCGTAGGTTTCGCGCGTTGGTACCGCGCTGCACGAAACGTCCTGTGTTACTCTTATCGCTGGCCACCACTAGTTCGTGTCTTCTGAATCGCCACTTTCACTTCTTCGCGCTTGGGTCGAGCAGCGGAATTGGGCTGGGTATGATCCCTATGACGGACTCAACAGCCCGTTGTTGACGGCCGCTTCCCTGGGACTCAAGTATCCGCGCATCGCCGCTATTCAGTTCATGAAAAAATGTCCCGTGAATCTTCGGCCGTTGCTGTTGGTTCGACCTGGACACAACCCCAAGGGGTTGGGGCTATTCCTGTGGGGTTATGCCAAGCTCTACCAGGCGACCGGAGACGGGTCTG
>JANQJJ010000220.1 GCA_028281725.1 Pirellulaceae bacterium
GCAGAAGATTGCGAGAAAGTGACTGCATGCGACTCGCCACATACCGGTTCTGCTGCATGATGACTTCGAGCTGGATGCCGGCAGGAAGTTGCTGGCGAAACTGGTCAATGGTCGCCCGCGCTGCCCTGGTCCATTTGTCAATGCGGTATTCCGGGCGAAGCATGACGCTGACTACGATACCGGGGCGTCCGTCGATGATGGCCCGCGCGGCAGCCGGTTCTGGCGTAGAGCGGCGTACCGTCGCCACGTCTGATAACTTGAGCGTCTGGCCCGGACGGGATGTCTGCAGCGTCGCCAACAGAATGTCTTCCAGGCTTTCAAACTGGTTCTCCAACTCAACGACAATCTCGGAGGTATCCCCCTGCAACGTACCGGCTGAGGATTTGACGTCGCCACGGCTCAGCTGCTGAGCTAACGCAGCGACCGAAAGGCCGGCCGCTGCAGCACGATCGGCGGTGATTTCAACCACGATCTCTTCGAGCGGATCACCAAACAGGTCGACAGACTTGGTCCCATCGACCGAAAACATTTCATCTTTCAATTCTCGCGCCAGTCTCCGAAGGACGCCGCTAGACAAAGGCTCGTCCCGATCCCATACGATCGCGCCAATCCAGGCATAGGCCGCAATGTCCGACTCATCAAACTGGGGCCGCAGCGCGCCCGAGGGTAACATGCTGATCGAGTCTTCGAGTTTGCCGCGAACGGACGACCAAACCGGATCCGTATCATAGACGTCGTCCCGTAGCTCGATGGAGATAAATGAGGACCCAGCTCGACTTTGAGACCGCATGCGCTTGATCTCGGGAATGTCTAGCAGCTTGTCTTCAATCTTTTCCGTAACCAGGGCTTCGACACGTTCGGCGTCCGCTCCAGGGAAGACGGTAGAGATGGTCGCAGCCCGCTGAGTCAACAATGGGTCTTCCATTCGCGGGAGAACCAGCAGGGAACTGACGCCCGAAGCGATGACCAGCAGCAAAGTAAGTGCGATCAATCGCCGATCTTCGTAGAATCGTCCCGCCAGTCTGCCCATCGGGTGCACGGCTTGAGGGTCACTCTTGGTCATGATGCTCAGTCTTTCACGAGATCTGGCTATTCTGAGCCGACAGCGATTGGCAATCCCGCGGAGGATTGAAATTCAACTCGTTGGCCAGGTACGATCCTATGGATTCCTTCGACTACCAATTGCTCCTGCGGCTGGAGCGGACCCTGCACTTCAGACCAAGGCCCTTGCGAACGCAGCAGTTCGACCTGCCGTCGCTCGATGGTCGCAGAGGAGCCAACAGAGCCTCCTGCGTCAGGGACCGCGATGTAAACGGCCCATAAACCGCGCAGGCCAGCGGTCATTGCTTGCGTGGGAATCCAAACACCCTGCGAGGTCACCTGCGTCTGGACTTCGACATTCACAGCGCTGCCGATCGTCACCAACTCGTAAGAGGCGGCGCTCAACGTGAGCACAATCTCTCTCGTTCGTGTCGCCTCATCAATCGAAGGAGCCATACGCTGAATTTGGGCGTTCAACCTCTGGCCGCCCAGCGAAGCGAGTAGGCGGCTCGAAGAGAGGTTTGACGCCAAGTCCGCAGGTAGCCCGACGCGAATTTCCAACGCGTCCGCCTCGACAATCTCCAGCAACACTTGCCCAGCCGATACCACGGCACCCTCGTCAACCAGCCGCCGCTGGATTTGGCCGGCGTAAGGTGCCAGAATCTGCTTCTCAGCAATTTGAACGTCGACTCGTTCCAGTTGAGCTTCCAGCCCGGCGACGACAGCGGCCTGAGAAGTGATCTGTTCCTGCCGAGTGCCCTCGCGCAGCAGATCGAGTGCTTTTTCAGCAGAGGCAAGTTGGGCCAAAATCGCCTCTACCGAAAAACGACTTTCGTCATACTCTTGATCCGACACGGCCGCCGAGTCGCGAAGCGTGCGGGTCCGAAGTAGATTGGCCTGGCTGAGTTGGAGGTTGGCTTTGAGTTCCGTCACCCGGGCCTCGGCCCGTTCAATGTCCTGTGCGCGGGGACCGCGACTAAGCTCGTCCAAGAGTGATCTGGCGGCGGCCAGCCCAGCCACGATGACTTTGCGTTCGGCGCCGAGTTGTTCGCGATCGAGTTGGACCAGTAGCTGGCCTGGGGCAACCGTGTCGCCTAGATCTACCGAGATGAGGTCGACACGACCCAAGTCCTTGGCCGCCAGACCACTTCTGCGCCGAGCGGCAACGATTCCCGTAAAACTTTGAGTCAAAAAGTCGGGGCCCGCAGCGGCGACGGGACTGGTGACCACCGTCAGCCTGCGCGCCGCCGCGGTTCCACCTGTGCCGGCCACCTCCGCCGATGGTGCTTGGCCGAAGAGCCAGCTGGGACGCAGCCAGAGACTGCTGGCCACAGCCAGAGACGCCAGGATGCCGGCGGCGGCGGCTGATCGCCATGTCAATAAATGACGTGGTGTCAAAAATAGGCCAAAAAAAGAGTTGGGTCTAGAGTTCGTTTGACTGCTGAACATTCGCAAGGATCCTTTCGGCCACCGCCTGCATGGTCTGCTCGGTTTCTTCAAAGCTCATTAGGGGTTTCCAGTGGTAACCATTCATCAGCGTCCAGCAGTGGTAGCGCATGCTGCGAACCGGATCGTTGATACCGATATCCGGCAGCGACGGGCTGGAGTTGATTAGAGCGCGACTACCGTAGGTCAGCGCCCAAAATCCGAAGACGAATTCCTCTGCTGTCATCTCGGCGGGCAGTACGAGATCGCCGGAGGCGATGGCGTCGCGGACAATACCCGCGACGATCGCCATCGCACGGTATTCACATTTTCGGATCAATTCCTGGCGTTTTTCCGATGATTTTTCCCAAATAACTGAATTTCTCAGCATCTGTTCGACAGCAAAATGCTGCTCACACTCGATTGCATACAGGTCGCACGCACAGCCTATCGCGATCATCCGCTCTCGCGAACGAGCGCTGGTTGTTGAGGCCCGCTCGAACAGGGTCCGCCTCAACTCGAGCGACTCAATCGCTAAGGCAGCCACAATCTCTTCCTTGTTCGGAAAGTGATTGTAAAGTGTGCCTTTGGCGTACTCCATTTTAGACGCCAGGCGATCCATGCTTAGTGCCTGATACCCCTCGGCAACCAGAATGGGACGCGCCAGGGTCAAGACCTGCTGTTCGCGCTGTTGGATTTCACGTTGTTTTCGACTGAGTAACTGCATAATGTAAGTTTTGACTGCATGTCAGAAAATGTCAAGTTGGAAATGCGTCGGTCCGAGATTCTCGGTCGCCTTTACCAATACCTGGCGCGATTTTTGAGAGGGGCAGACGGTTCGCCGGCCGGCCCCCAAGCAAGAAACGAGCGTTCTCAGCCGCTCGGCTTGATGGCCAGGATGCCATCGATGGGCGTCGAAGTCCGGCAGCCGGTGACATCCGAGAAGCCCGCCTCGGTCAGCAGGGCGTCGTATTCGGCTAGCGTGCGTTCTCTACCTTCGGCACAGACGAGCATGTTCAGGTCCTGCATGTGAGCCCAACCGGGCCCAGATCGGTCCTCAAGCAGGATCTTTTCCGCGACGAGAATGCCTCCACCAGGAGGTAGGCTCTCAAACACGCGGCCGAGAAGTCGCCTGCTTTTTTCCTCGCTCCAGTCATGCAGAATGCGGCCCAGGGCATATAGGTCGCCCGCCGGTAACGGATCGGTGAAGAAATCGCCTGCTACCACACTAACCCGATCAGCCACGGACGACTCGCCAACGATTTTCTCTGCTAGCGGGACGGCGACCGGCAGATCGAAGACCGTCGCCTGCAAATGCGGGTAACGCTCGCAAGCGGCGATGGCCAAATGGCCGGTGGCACCGCCTAGATCGACCAGATGGGCAAAGCGGCTCAGGTCCAGCGCATGGACCACGGCAGGGGAACTCATCATACCGAAGCCGTGCATCCCCATCAGGAACTCGTTGGCGGCCTCTTCGGTTTGGAAGAAGTTAGAAAAGATGGGTTCATCCCAGCCGTAACTCTGTTTCCACCGGTGACTTCCCTCTCGAACCGCGTCGTCCAAATGACTCCAAAGTCGCCAGGTCACGTTGCCGGAGAAATTGACGTATCCGGTCATTCGCCTGGGGCTGGCCTGAGTGAGGTAGGTGCTTGCGACGTCTGTATTGGCGTAAACCTGGCCCGACAACCTGAGCAAATCCAGCCCCATCAGCGCATCGAGCATCCGCCGTAGCGCCTCGGCGTCGCAGCCAAGCGTCTGAGCGAGTTCGGACGCACTTTGGGGGCGGCCATCGAGTGCGTCGAACACGCCGAGCTTGACCGCGGCAAACATCACTTGGGAACGTCTGAATGCTTGGAGCAGATCCAGCACGATGGTCGGATCGGCTACGGATAGATCTTGGGGCACGGATAGTAGACCTTTGGCGTAAGTGAAAGTGGGCAAGCCCACGGATGATGGTGTTCATAGGAGGCGTCGACGCGGTCACTGAGGCTCAAGAGACTGCCGGATAAAGCCTGGTCGGTTCGTCGTGATTCCCATCGCGCCAAGTTCCCGAAAGTATTGCGCATCGTCCACGTCGTCGATGGTCCAGACGTGAAACTCCTTCATCCCCTGATTTTTCAGGCTTCGAATGAACGCGGCGGTAACGACGCTCCGCTCACCTTTCGTGCCGAGCCCGTCAGCGCCGCACGCGCGGAGCTTCTGGGCGATCTCCGAAGCGGTAGGACGCCATTTGCCTGTGACTGGGTTTTGTTTGTAGCTTGTCAGCCAATGAGCGCGGATGTCGGGCATCTGCCGCTTGCACGCCGCCACGGTGGCGCTGTCGAAACTGATAATCAGCAAATTCTTTCGCTCTGGGCTGAGCGACTCGATCTGCTTTTTCAGTAGCGGCACAATGTCGGGCCCCGTCTTGAGTTCAATGACCAGTTTCTTCCCGTCGGGCACGGTCCCGAGAACATCCGCGAAGGTCGGCAGCGGTTCGCCGCGAAACCGGGCATCTTTCCAGCCTCCAAACTCCAACTGGCGCAGCTCGTCGAGCGTACTTCCGGCGACGCTGAGCTTCCGCCTGCCTGTCCGCAGCGTGTCTTCGTCATGGATGCAGACGACATGATGGTCGCGCGTGAAGTAAAAGTCGCCTTCGACGGCATCCGCGTTTTGCCTCCACGCCTCCTCAAAGGCAGAGACTGTGTTCTCGGGTGCGTCAAACGAGGCTCCCCGATGGGCAACGATCATTTGGCTGAATCCAACTTTGGGAACAAGCAGTAGAGCTATGGCAATTGGCAGCAGCGCGATGAAAACGCGTTGTCCTGCGGACTGGTTGGGCATGATCATGGTGTTCTGGGGTGGGGGATGTTTGCTACTGGATCAACTGCTGAGTATCAGCGACAATGCGGCTCAGCACCAGTGCAGGTCTCAATTCGATCGCTGATTTTCAATTGCTGATTTGGTTTGAGAAGTCCGCTAGTGTTCTGTCAAAGCTTAATCTTCGGGTCGGGTAAAGGGGTTAGGAGTCAATTGTGCACAGCACCCGAAGGGCCGTTCCGGCAATTGACTCCTGACCCCTTTACCCGAATCCATCAACGAGTCTGACAACTCAAGGTTTGGGGCAACATCATGAAATACACCGAAAACGAGATTCAAGGACTGAAGGCTCAAGAGGCAAAGGACTATTGTCTTGAACTAATGCAACAGCTCGAGGCGCGGCAGGGGGGGCCCATTTCTCCCGGTGAAGTTCAGCTTCAGGAGTTGCAATACGAACTCCAATTGAAGGAAGCCGAGGCGGAGGACAGGCGACAGCAGGAATTGCACCAGGTGCGGCTGCGGGAATTCGAACTGGAAATCGAGCGTGAGAAGTCGGCACAAGCCGAAGCCGAACGAGTTGCTGACGAGGTACGCGCCCGCCACGCTGAGGTGATCGGACAGGTGGCGCAGTCCCAGGAAAAACTCAGCATTCAGTTAGAGCGGGCGACTCGCGAGCATAATGTGAAAATGCAGGTGATGCAGGCGGAACACGAAACCAGACGCCAGGAGCTGGAGGTGGAGATAGGCGAAT
>JANQJJ010000235.1 GCA_028281725.1 Pirellulaceae bacterium
CCTGACTTTCTAGGACAGCCTGCAATCGCTCCGACTGACGCCGCAAACGGCCGGTCAGCCGGGACTGGGCGCGCAGCGGCCCCCAAGGACTGCGCACGCCGAAGTAGTTGGAGGCCCCGACAATCAATTGCGCGAACACTAACGTCACAATCGAACGCCAAGCGGTCGGGGATATCCACGCCGATAACAGGGCGGTTACGGTCGACGTGACGAGAATCAGGGCGACATGCCGCCGCGAGAGCATCACGCAGATGGTCGTGATCACCACCGGAGTCAGGATGACCGGCGCGGACTCGCCGGGGAAAACCAACAGGGGCAGATAGCTGCAGCCAACCGCAGTCAGGCCCAACAGCAACCAGCTGCGGCGCGGTATCCGTTTTAAGTATCGAATCGGCATTGCTGGCGGCCGCCCCCCCGGTTCATGAGGCCAGTCGTGCGAATGTGTGGAGGATTCCGATTATGACGCTAGTGGAATCGAAGTAACACCTGGAGGCGGTCGGCGCTGGCGAAAATTATGGCAAACCGATAATTTCCCTTGCCCGCAAAGTTTGACACCGCCGGATGCTGACCTAGGTTTTTAGTGCATACCGAATTTGGATCATGTCTCATCAAGGCAGGCCGAACGGTTGCAGTGTCGTGAATGCGTCTTGGTCATGCGGCGGTGGCGAAGCCGAAGTCCGAAAGATTCACGTTTTGTTTCCACATTTGCCCGGCTCCCGGGTGGTCTCGCAATTGGAGAGATGCCATGAAGAACTTCGCCTTGAAGATACAACGTTTCCTAAAGTCCGAAGACGGACCAACTGCGGTTGAGTACGCAGTGATGCTGGCTCTGATCGTTGTTGTTTGCTTGGGTGCAATCACCTCGATTGGTACCGAAGCACAAGGTACGTTCCAGTCCGTTGCAAACCAACTATAAGTTGGCACTCTACAGGCTCGCCTTTGCGAGGGCCTGCGTCGGCTACAAGCATAATGCGGCCTTTGGCGATCAGCGACTCCCTGGGAGTCGCTGATCGTTAGGCTTGCATTTCGCCGTACACAAATATCATGCAGAACAGACGGTTTTTCTAAACCACTCTGTCGCGTCTTCTGAGCGGGCAACCCTAACAACAAAGCATTTAATCGAAGGAGCTGAGCGTGACACCGTATTTGATGCCTGCAGAGTCGATTTCAGGGCTTTGGGAAATGGCCTGCTTCGCGGGAACGATATTGACCACGATCTTTGTCTGGATATGCAGCCTCCGCTGAACGCCGGTCATAGAACCCAGGTCGTCATCAACCTGCTGCCTCGAGTATAAAAAACACGGTCGATACAAAGGGTCTCCGAGTGGCTCGGCAACCGACCACCAGGAAACCGCAAACGTGGGGTTGAAAATGGAAGCTATCATCACACATCTCTCAGAAAACTGGGCCATGTGGGCCGTTTCGGTCACCCTGGTCGTTGCGGCCGTGATCGACGGGCTGTACCTCAAGGTTCCCAATAAGATCACCTATCCGCTGATCGTTTCCGGTTGGATCTACAGCGCGGCCGTCGGTGGGTGGACTGGATTCGGCTGGAGCTTGGCTGCCACGTTTTTCGGTCTGGCACTCCTGTTCGGCTTGCATCTGATTGGCGGGATGGGGGCAGGTGACGTCAAGTTGCTAGCTGGCATCGCCGCTTTTGTTCACATCGAGCATACCTGGTACATCTTTATTGCGACCACGATCGTGGGAGCCATCATGGCAGTGATTCAGATCGCGGCCAGCGGCCAGTGGACGAAGCATTGGATACAGGCACAGTCGATCTTGAGCGAGATTGCTACCGTTCGCAACGCGGACAAACTGTACGAGATATCCCAGGAACGCAAACCACGCATGCTGCTGCTGCCATACGGCATCCCAATGACCATTGCAGCGATTGGCTACTTCGCATTTGCCGGTTTGCTTTAGGCCCAACGGCGGATTGGAAATTACCACTCCGCTGAGGCCACCGGCCACCAAGCTGGATGGCAAGCTGGCAACCCCGATGATCGAGTTTACGGATTGTACGATTTCGCCTGGTTAGGGTGATTTGATCGAAGCAGGTTGACGATATAGAGAACCTGTAATGCCATTCCTTACGATTAGGCAGTCGTGGCAGCCCTTGCCTGCGACGGTGACCGGATGCGTCGGGAGAACTGTTTTGGCGAGCTGAAATACGTTGAACACCATCGATCCCATGTGCCAATGATAGCTATCAAGAAAAAAGGTCACGTTGGTGATCAGCGACAGCCCGCGATCGGAATCAAAGGCGTTACTAAGTACATGCGATCTGTTCGGGTCCAGGATGCGACTCGCCGCATACCAAGTTAGCGTTTAAGGCATACTGGCGATGCGAGCTAAATCGTTGATTCTACTAGTGGTTGCACTGGGATGTGGCATGATTGCCGCCGTCGCAGTCAGCAAAGCCGTTATGGACAAAGGTTCCGATCAAACGGCCGAGGCGACAGTCGAGATCTTTGTGGCTGTCAAGGACCTCCCGCATGCTCAGAGAATCTCGGCGGAAAACGTCAAACTGGAAAAATGGCCTAAAAGCCGAGTTCCCGAAGGCGCTCTGACGAAACTTGAGCAGATCGAAGAAAAATATACCAACCAAAACATCTTCGCGAACGAACCCATTCTGGAACGAAAACTCTCCGATTCGAGAGAGAGTTTTTCTACCGGTATTCCTCCAGGGCATCGTATCTTCGACATTGCTTGCAATGCCGGATACATAAAACCGGGTGACCACGTCGACATCGTAGGCACGTTCTCGCTCGGACGTAACTTGGGCACCGAAAGCAGGACGGTGATGCATAACGTGAAGGTTCACGGTATCAATGGCATCACCACTCGCGATTCGGATGAAGCGCAGGGTGGCAGAGGGACGGTATTCCAGCTGCTCGTCAAAGAATCGCAACTGGAGGCACTCACTCTGGCCAATAGCTTGGGCACACTCAATCTGAATCTTCGCCCATTCAATGAAGATGATGATCTCGCATCCGATACCGACAACGGCGAGTCGTTCTTGAACTGGGTTCACGAAAGCGAAGAACCCCAAGAGCCAGCCAAGCCGAAGCGTCCTCCTACGTTTACCCATACGTTGGCTGGCGCCAGCCCACCCCGCGCCAAGACTACGGAAAAGAAACATCTTACGATTCTGACGCCTAATGGAGCCGTTCGTTATGAATGGACCGATGATTCTGAATTGCCTCAGCCGGTGTCTGGGGAGGCGGAAAAGTCTGATAGCGGACAAATAACCGATACGCCAGCAAATGCCTGGGGAACGCCATCTGGCAATGTTTATTCAGGTTATGGTGGTTATTCGCCGACATATCCTACTAGCACTACGCCGTCGCAACCCGCCGACGGTGCGTCTGCGCCCCAATCGGACGCAGATAGTGTGGAAACCCCAACAGCCAATTAGCCGTTTAGGCTAGTAGCTTGGTCAACGAGTATCGCGGTGAGATCACTTAGGTGGCGCGATCGGCTTGAACACGGAAACCGGCAATTTTAGACAGTCAACCGGCCTGCCTGAATCAGTGAGGGACTACTGAGGCATTCCGGTTGGTCAGCACAAGGATGTCAGCGTATGGCTGTCTTTTGGACCCGTATTAGCTCAGCGAATTCTCTTGGCCGACTATTTGTCGGTGCGCTCGCCTGCGCTGCCGCAACGTTCGGCGATGCCAGCAGGTCACCTAGCTGCTTGGCTCAGGAACAGCCGGTCAGTCAGTGGGCGATGACCAATAGCAACATCAGCCTCGAATCGGCGGCCGAGCGCCAAATGATGCAGATGGTGGTGAACACCAGTCGCGAGATAACGGCAGATCAGAGTTTCAAACGCATTCGCATTCAAAACCCAAACGTCTTGACCGCGCTCCCGCTCGAGGGAGGAAATCGCCTTCAGATATCCGCGATCGCAACCGGCGTGACGCAAATTGACCTGCTCGGGGCCGACGACTCGGTCCATACCGTGGAAGTCATGGTGCTGGGGGACGTCCGCGAACTGGAGGCCATCCTGCGCCAGCAATTTCCAGATGCCAACCTGCAGGTGACGCCCGTCCAGCAGGGCTGCATCGTCAGTGGCTTTGTCACTAGCGATGAACATGTCAACCAGGTCATCACGATCGCCGAATTGTACTTCCCGACCGTGATTAACAAAGTCACCGTGACGGGCGTCCATACAATTCAGCTCGAAGCTCAGATTATGGAAATCTCGCGCACTAAGCTGCGTGAGCTGGGAATCGACTGGGCGTTTGCCAATGGGGATGACGCCATTACTCAGTCAGTTGGTGGTCTTCTCGGCGCAGCGGGTAACACGTTCACCCCTACCGGTAGCGAGACCTTTACGCTGGGCGTGGTCGAGAACAGCAGCACCTTTTTCTCTGCCGTAAGAGCTTTGCGACAAAATAGCCTGGTCAAAGTATTGGCAAGTCCCACACTGACCGCGATCGACGGGCGCCCCGCCAGCTTCAACTCCGGTGGCGAGATTCCAATTGTCGTTCCGGCGGGTCTGGGACAGGTCGGCGTGCAGTACCGAGAGTTCGGAACCCGACTTGATTATGTGGCTAAAGTGCGTGGCAACGGACGTATCTACCTGGAGGTGCGGCCGTATGTTAGCGAGATCGATCCGAGCCGCGGCGTGTCTATTCAAGGCGTGAGTGTCCCTGGGCTCCGTAGCCGATTTCTGGAAACCGGAGTCGAATTGGGAGCCGGGCAGACGCTGGCGCTGGCCGGGTTGCTTCAAGTCCGAACAGAGACCATTAGTACCGGCCTGCCGATTCTCGCGGACATGCCCTATCTGGGTGCTTTGTTCCGTTCGACAAAAGAGGAGCAAAACGAGATCGAGTTGCTAATTACCGTGACGCCCAACTTTGCCGGTCCCATGGATCCGCACCAAGTACCCTGTGCAGCGCTTGGAGTTGGCTCGGATAGCCCCACGGACCACGAACTCTACTGGCGAGGATACATGGAAACGCCCACCGAAGCCTGCGGTGACTGTGGTATCGGTCCTGGGGGCATTCCCGGTATGGGCCTACCTGGCCCAGGAGTACCCGGAAACGGTCTGATCGAGGAACTGCCGACCGTCAGCCCCTATGAAGGGCCGCCTCAGGCAAGTTTCCCGGGATACGGCACCTCCGCCGCCCCCAATCGGCTGGCACAGCCGGTGCCCAACCCAGCCGCGTTCAACACAGGACCCGACGTTCCGAAACTGGTGACCCGTCCAGGGTTCGGCGTCCAGAGAAACTACAGCCTTCAACAGCCAAGTTCTTATCCACCTACAGAGAATTCCGGAGGCCAACCGCCCACTGTGCCGCCAAGAGCAATCATTCGGTAACAGACCAGCGACTTGTATTGACTCGCAGGGCCGGGCCACCCAAGGGCAGAAGTTTATTATGAGTAACGTTCTTCGACTAGCACTAGTCGATCCTCAAGATGACTCACGCGAAACCCTCAAGAAGATGCTCTTGGGGATGGACGTGGTGTGGCTTGAGGCAGAGTGCTCACGATACGAATTCTTTCCAGATGTGGTTTCGCAGTCGTCTCCGGACGTAGGCGTCGTCAGTCTTGATACGGACCCGGAAAAGGCGATTGCGCTGCTCGAGAGGATGCGCAACGAGGCTCCGAGCTGCGCGATGCTGGCGGTGAGTTCCAGCGGGGATGGCCAGTTGATCCTTCGCTCGATGCGTGCCGGAGCCAAAGAGTTCCTGACCGTTCCCATCAGCCTTGAAGATCTGATGGAAGCGCTCAGCCGAATCTCCGATGGCAAGTACGGCACGTCGAACGGAAGTAGCCGGAATACCAAGATTATTGCCGTTGCAGGTGCCTCCGGCGGAGTCGGGTGTACGAGTGTGGCGGTCAATCTGGGATGCGTGTTGGCTGCCAATCCAGAATATACGGTCGCACTGGTTGACCTCGATCTGGCGATTGGCGACGCTGACGTATTCCTGGATACCATTCCAGACTACAGCCTGCTCGACGTAACCGAGAATATATCGCGGCTGGATTTTCAACTACTCAAGCGTTCACTCACCAAGCACAGCTCTGGCTTGTATCTGCTACCGCGCCCCGTACAGTTGCAAGATGTGAAGCTAATCACGCCGGACTCGTTGCGCAGAGTATTCGGACTACTGAAGGCCACGTTCTCACATATCGTGATTGACGTATCGAAGGGCTTCACCGAAACGGATCTGGCTGCTTTCGAGTTTGCCAATGAAGTGCTGGTAGTAGTCCAGCTCGACCTGCCGTGCCTACGAAACTTGGTCCGCTTGCAAATGTCCTTTGACGAGATTGAAGGACTGCGCGACAAACTCAAGATTGTGGTCAACCGAGTTGGACTCGAGAGTGGGCAAATCAAGTTGAAGAAAGCCAAGGAGACGATCGGACGCGACATCTTCTTCCAGATCCCCAACGACTATCGCACGATGATTGAAGTCCGCAACAACGGCGTACCGCTCCTGGAGCAAGCTCCCAAGGCGCCCATTAGCCTGGCGATGCAAGGGCTGGCGAAACTTCTCAGCGGAGCCGAAAACGCGGGTAGTTCGGAGCAGGCTGATGTAGATTCTCCGGCCGCAGCCACCAATTCCTGGCTCAACTTCTGGCCCAACAAAAACAGCAACGCCAAATCCCGCGGCTAGCCGCCTGCCGACTTTCGACAACCAGGGGTACCCCGTGTCGCCGCCGACTCGGCAGTTTCCACGCTCAGCGCGGGCTGGGCTAGAGGTCTTCTGCCAGTGCGACCAAGGTCCGCACGAGAGCGCCACTACCACCGGCGTCCATGAATGGTTTGGGACTATCGTAGAAGGCAGGTCCCGCGATGTCGATGTGAACCCACGGAGAGTCATCGACAAACTCCTCTAAGAACTTGGCGGCGGTGATCGCTCCTCCCCAGCGCCCCTCGCCCATGTTCTTGATATCCGCCACTTTGCTCTGAATCTGCTCACCAAATTGTTCGAACATCGGTAGCGGCCAGACCAACTCGCCCGCTTGGTCGGCGGCAGCCTGGAGGCGGCTCTGAAACGGCTCGTCGTTGCTCATCAATCCCGCTACGTCGGTCCCCAGCGCGACCACACAAGCCCCGGTCAACGTCGCTAAGTCGATGATCTGCGCCGGTTTTTCATCATGCGCCACGTTCAGCACATCGGCCAGAACCAACCTGCCTTCGGCGTCGGTGTTATGGATCTCGATCGTCTTCCCACCACGGGCCGTGAGCACGTCGCCCAGTTTGTAACTGGTGCCGCTGACCATGTTCTCCACCAGACCGACCAGGCCCACCACTGGCGTATCCACTTGCAATTGGGCCAGAGCTTGCATCGTTGCCAGCACGGTTGCCGCGCCTGCCATGTCACCCTTCATCGTCAGCATGCCGTCACTTGGTTTGAGTGAAAGCCCCCCGCTGTCGAAGGTGACTCCCTTGCCAACCAGTGCCAGGGGAGCGCGTTTTTCACGACCGGCATAGCGCATCACCAGCAGGCGTGGTGGTCGGGCCGAACCAGCAGAGACAGCGAGCATGGCGCCGCATCCCTCGCGCCGGAGCCTGAGTTCATCCCAGACCTCCAATTCCAATCCACAGGTGACCGCTACTTGCGCCGCCCGCTTGGCGAAGGTC
>JANQJJ010000276.1 GCA_028281725.1 Pirellulaceae bacterium
GCTGGGCAAGATACTCGAAGCCGACCGGCCCCAGACGACTGTCATGATCGCCGATTGGGCAACACTGGGGCGACTCGTGACCGGCGCTCCCTTAGGTGAAATCAAGCCGCGGCTGCTCGAACACTTGCTGGTTCAAGACGAGAGCGGCCCGAGCGTCGACAGCGAAGCAGCCGAAGCGCTGCAGCGGGAGCTAGCTGGACTGGACATCGAGCAGCGTGAACAACGCCTGCGCGACATATTCAGCGAACAATTGGCCGAAATCATGGGACTGGATATTGAAGATCTGGACCCCATTCAGCCTCTGAACGCGATGGGGCTCGATTCCCTGATGGCCATTGAGTTAGGAAGCAAACTGCAAATGCTATTGAACACGACGCTTCCCATGTCGATATATTTGGAAGGCCCAAGCATTTCTACCTTGGCCCAACATGTCGCCAAGGCGATCGAAGAGAAAACTCAGTCGAGCGATTCTGTCGTCACCCCAGCCTCGGAGTAGATGCCGTGGCTGCAGACGGAAACCATATTTTACAGGACGAAATCTATGCTCAACATGCTGACCCGGTACTTTCTTCGCGTAGCAGGCGGGGCATCGCGTCCAGTTTTCTACGACATCGATGCCGTGTATCCAGATCTACGCGAACTGGAGAACCACTACGATACGATCCGAGGGGAAGTCGAGGCCATTCTGCCGTCAAAACAGGAGATCCCCCAGTATCACGAGGCCGACAGCACCCGAAGCCACATTTCCAGCGGAGAGGATCCGGATCGCAATTGGCATGTACTGATGCTCTACTTGATGGGTGAGAAGCCTCCTGAAAACCGCGCTCTCTGCCCGGAGACCAGCAGGCTACTAGACGCCATTCCCGATCTGTATCAGTGTTTCGTCTCGATCTTGGAACCACTCACATCCGTTCCACCGCATGCCACGACGTATGGTGGCTACCTGCGATATCACTTGCCGTTGATCGTTCCTGAAGAGCGGCCACCCACGATGCGGGTCAAGGACCAGATGCATACCTGGAGCGAGCGGGAAGCCATACTCTTTGACGATTCTTGGGATCACGAAGTATTCAATGAATGTCAATCCATACGAGTGATCCTGGTCGTGGACTTGTTAAGGCCGATGCCCCGGATCGCCGACTGCCTGAACCGTTTGACAACACGATGCATCCTTCGGCCGTTTTACGGCAGGCCTGTGGCCAAGAATGCCGTGGTCAAGACGCCCAAGCGCGCTTTGGTTTGATGATTTAGTCCGTAAAAGAGCATTCATGAACGCCATCGAAGTAGCGCAGCTTGGTACCGTTCAGCAGACCATGCTGATACCGCTTTGGGCACGTGCGACGGAACATCAGCAGCGCCGGCCAATCATCCGGGATCCGAAGGCGAAAGAGATCGTCGGCTCGCTCAAGTACGATTTCGAGTCCTTTCGCCGTTTCCCGCGCACTATGCTCGGATGTTGTATTCGATCCAACGTGTTCGATGGCTGGATTCGCGAGTTCCTGGCGCAGGCATCGGAAGCCGCCGTGATTGAAATCGGCGCCGGCATGGATACGACGTTCGATCGGATGGACGACGGCAGAGTGACGTGGTACGAGATCGACTTTCCTGACATACTCCAGCTGCGGAGCAAATTTTTTAAAGAAACTTCGCGGCGCCGCTTCTTCGCTGAATCAGTACTCGACGGCGAATGGGTCGACCAAGTTCGCTCGGCAGGACACCAATCCTTTCTGTTCCAAGCAGCAGGCGTCTTGATGTATTGGCCAGAGGAGGAAGTGCGCCGCCTGTTTTCCATGCTAGCCGATCAGTTTCCAGGCGCGCTGATTTTGTTTGACGCGTGCTCGCGGTGGTCCCAACGGAACGCGCCCCGATGGGAAGCAGCGCTCCAGGAGACGAATGCCGAATTTCGCTGGGGGATCGATGATCCGAGGTCGGTTCACGATTGGGATTCTCGATTTCAGGTACTCGCCATCGAGCATCACCTTGACCACTTCTCCCATCGCTGGCCGCTCTGGCTGAGAGTCGCAAAGACTCTGGTCCCTACGATTCGGCGTAGCTTTTCACTGAACTTGGTCCGCTTGGGATGAAGGCTTATCCCCTGTTTCGTATCAGCCTGGTCGTGATCGCCCTGGTTACGATTTTGTTTCCCATCGCCATCTGGGGAGCAGGGCAGAGTTTACGGCAGATGTTCAACTCGCCGGTCCTATGGATACCCGTTGGCAATGAAACGCGTCAATCGTTTTTCCAATTCACGGAAGATTTTCACACGCAGGACATCCTCATCATCTCATGGCCCGGATGTACCCTGGACGACGAACGGCTCGACCGTTTTCAAGCAGCGATCCGCGAGGCGGACCAGGGACACGCGGCCACCAACGCGGATGCCTTTTTTGAACATGTCGTTACGGGTCGCTCCGCTGCCGGCGATTTGCAAAAACCGCCGTTAAGTTTGTCAGAACGAGAGGCCACCCGGCGACTGCGGGGTTCGCTTGCGGGGCCTGACGGGACCAGCTGCGCTGTTGCCGTGCTCACGCTCAGAGGGGTTGTTGAGCGAGAGTCTGCGATTGCGATGCTTGCCGACGTGCTGCAGTCCCAGGTGGGGCTGTCGGCAGATGAGTACCGCCTCGGGGGAACGCCGGCAATTGGATTGGCGATCGACGAGGAGAGTGTCCGAGCCGTTTCCCAGTTGTCGATTCCGTCTGCGGTGGTGATCATTCTCTTGTGTTGTTGGTTTCTCAGGTCCTGGCGGCTAATCATTCTCGTGCTGGGAATCGCCTTCTTTGGAGAAAGACTCGCGCTATCGCTGGTCTATTTCACCGGCAGCAACATGAATGCCGTGCTGGTCGTCATGTCACCGCTGGTGTTTGTGTTGGGTGCTTCGGCGGGAGTTCACCTGGCCAATTACTACCGCGAGGAATCGGATCTGCGCATCGGGCCGGGAGCGGCGCGGCGCATGCTCCAGATCGGATGGAAACCATGCTTGCTCTCGGCCGCCACCACGGCAATCGGACTACTGTCTTTGCTGGTAAGCGATATCACCGCCGTCCGGCAATTCGCACAGGTTACGGCCATTTGCGTCGTGTTGACTACTGGGGTGATGTTGCTCTCCTTGGCGGGCGTCCTAGAAAGATGGCCCATTGTGAGAGCCCCTCGCAATTC
>JANQJJ010000289.1 GCA_028281725.1 Pirellulaceae bacterium
CCGCGTCGACGCGACCGTCGAGATCCTCCATCACCGACTGCCATGTCGTACAACTTGGGCGCCCGGATCGATTGGCCGAAGGCGCCGCGACGGGAACTCCCACCAGGCGTAGGAACTCCGCAGCCACCGCCGCGCCGGGTATGCGGAGCCCGACTGTGTCGAGGCCCGCTGTGACGCAAGATCGGATTTGGTCGTGTTTGGGTACGACAACCGTGATTGGGCCGGGTGCAAAAGCCTTCAAAATGCGACTCGCCGCCTCGGGCATCTTGCGGGCTGCTTGCGGCCACTGCTGCGGTCGACCTAGATGGACAATCAAAGGATTGTCACTTGGGCGTCGCTTGGCATCAAAGAGCCGCCTGACCGCCGATTCGTTGGTAGCATCGGCGCCCAATCCAAAGACGGTTTCGGTAGGAAAGGCTACCAGCCCGCCGCGTCGCAGAATGTCCGCAGCCTCGGGGATGGCGTCTGTCAAAAGCGTTTTCAAAAAAATCATTCCCAAACGAATCATAGGCCCAAGACAGGCGTTTGCCTGGATCCCTAAAATAATGCCTATTCGCGCGACGTCCAATCCGAGAACGTGTTGTCAGTGCAGCGGGCCTACGACTGCGGACGGCACGGCAGAGCGTGCCTGCACTTTTTAGTAGGACGCGGTCCGGCTAATAGCTTGGAAGAACCCAGTGATATTGGGAATGGGGGCTTGGGGAATCTCATCTGGCTCAGAATGGCTCTCGGCAGCCGCTGAACCGTTCTTCAGCTTCGACGGGCCACTGGCGACCCGGGGCCGATTCGGAAACCCGTCATTTGGGTAGTAGCTGGGCAGTGAGGGCAGCCTGCTAGTTGCCTCCACCGTCCGCGGAGCGGTTTTGCGGGCTCTGCCTACAGAAAAGAGGCTGGAAGTTGCTCGGTGGCAGCCCACCTGGGCCACCTGAGGCCCCCCAAGCCATTATGATTGGAAGCGAGATTCAAAAACGAAGTGATCCATGCCTAATTCAAGAGTGAGAATGTTTGTCATCGGACTAGTGGGCGGCATCGCCGCCGGCAAAACGCACGTGGCGAAGTTGCTCGAGGAGATGGGGGCCAAGCGGATCGACGCCGATGGGGTCGGACACGACATACTGACGCGGCCGTTGATCGCTCGCCGAGTCGGGCAGATTTTTGGCGAGGAGGTCTTGAACCCGCGTGGCTCCGTAGACCGAGAGCAACTCGGCAGGCTAGTTTTCGATGATGATCAGACGTCGATGGTTCGCCGCAAGGAACTCGAAGCGTTGATTCATCCATTGATTCATGCGGACGTGGTCAAACAGCTGCGTAAATACCAAGAGAGTCAAAGTCCGCCACCGGCCGTGGTGTTGGACGCTCCGCTTCTGCTCGAGGCGGGCTGGGCGCCGGCATGCCATGTGATTATTTTTATCGACACGCCTGAGGCCATCCGCATTAGCCGTGCCAAGGAGCGAGGCTGGACGGCTAAGAAGCTCGCGAGCCGCGAAAACGCGCAGATGCCACTGGACCAAAAACGCATGGCGGCCACCCACGTCGTCGATGGCAGTGGCAGCGCTGCCACACTCCGACAACAGCTCGAAACCATCTGGAATCAATTTTAGACTTCCACAGCGTGCCACCCGGCGTCGTGAACCTGAGCCCCGTGCCTGTAAGGAGATAGGATTCACGATGTAGCGCGTCACCCTTGCGAATTCGCAAACCGTCAACCAAGATTGCTGGTACGGTCCGGCGATACGCTGAGCTCACCAATCAATCAGCCTATGGAGTACCCATGTCGAGCAGCCGGACCCTAGTGGTCTGTCAAAGCTTAATCTTTGGGTCGTGTAAAGGAGGCAGGAGTCAATTGCCGCCAGCGGCCCTTCGGGTGCTGTGCACAATTGACTCCTGCCTCCTTTACCCAAATCTTTAGCGTTGACAAAGCATTAGATCGCCATTTCATATAGATATTTGAGGTCGCGAGCGCGTATGAGCAAACTCCTCCAGGAACAGGATGCATCTAGACGCAAGTCGAGTATTGGCGTGGTGGCGGTGATCGCGTCTGCGCTGTTCGCTCTGTGCGTCGTCGTCAGTGCGCTGAGAATCGTCAGAGCTCATCAAACTCCGGGCCCATTCGATCCGGCTCGCCAGGGTTACTGCGATTTCCAAAACGGAGTCTACTTTCCGTCCATGGCGTTTCGACAGGGAGTCTCCCCCTATAGCCCCCAGTACGCAGCGGAGTATCCGGTCGCTGGCTCTACGCCATTTTTTTCGCCGATCGTCTTCGCCGTGCATCTGCCGTTTTCTCTGGTGCCGCTGCCTATCGCTGAAGTGCTCTACTTTTTTGGGGTTTTGGCCATCCTATTGTTGATCGCCCATCTGGTAACGCGCTGGCTCACGACCGCCGGTTCCAATCTCCCGGCGGACACGAACGGATGGCGCTGGGATATCTTTGCCGTCATTGCCCTGGCCTTAATCGCGACCCGCGGTGGACAGCAGACCGTGTTTACCGGCTATTTTACATTCGAGCTGATCCTGGCGACGTTAGTGGCGGTTCACTATGGCAAAACCAAGCCATGGATTAGTGCAGTCGCGTTGATTTTTGTTTCTGCCAAACCGAATTATGTTTTACCGATCGCTCTGCTGATGCTCAGTCGAGGCAATTTGAAGGCGGTCGTTGCCGGAGGAATCATGTCCGCCACGTTGGCCGCATGCTGCTTTGCCTGGATTCTACCCGAAGATGGGCTTGCAGGACTGGTCGAGCAGATCGAACAGACACAGGCAATCCACCGCGCCAATCCGGTGGAAAAACCGGTCAATTCATGGGTACGGGTCGACGCACTGGCGATCTACGCCAAATGGACCGAGTGGGAACCGGGGGAACTGGCGCACTTGGCTGTGATGTTGGCCATATTGGTTCCCTGTACCTTGGTGCTGGCCATCTATCATCGATCCAGTCCGGACGATGGACGGGCCACGGGGCTCAGTGGTGGCCTCGTCCTCCTGAGCTCAGTCGTTTCCGTCTATCACCATGTCTACGACGCTCTGGTCGTGGTCTCACTGGCTGCCGCCCTGGCCTTTCCTCGGGAACCGGTCTGGTCCAAGATGCACCCTGTCCTGAGGACGTCGGTGCTGGCCTGTCTGCTGATTCCCGGCCTAAACTACCTCTCCAGCCAGAAGTTCCTCAACGCATATGATCTAGATCTGTTCTGGCATCAGGTGGTGACCAGTCTCAACGGCCTAGTTCTGTTGTTGGCGCTGATTATCCTGTTGATTGTCGCCGCGGAAGAGATCGTTTCTGGCCGCCGGTCGGTCAAACAATAGCCTCTCTTTCCTTCATCCCTTATCTAAGTCTATTCCGGCGACCCAAAATCGCCTCGTTGGTCGCCTCTGAGACAAACTATGGCACGCAGACCGGACGCTGATCTTTCATTGGATTTAGACAACCAATGGTCTTACCTAAAAACCCGCGGGGATTGCAGCTGGTCGACGTTCCCCAGCTATTTGCCGCGCGTCGTGCCGCTCATTCTAGAGACATTGGAACAGCTCAACCTGGTCATTACGGTTTTTGTTGTTGGGCAGGACGTCGAGCTGCCGGAGCACCAACGTCCTTTGGCTGATATCGTGGCCGCCGGACATGAAATAGGAAATCACTCGTTCCACCATGAACCCTGGTTGCAGCGATACTCGCCGGAAGCACTTCGCGTGGAATTCGATCGAGCCGAGCAGGCGCTGCGCCGCATCACCTCCGCGCCTCTACGCGGGTTTCGTGCACCCGGCTACAGTCTTTCCGGTGAAGTCCTGAACGTCCTGTGTGAACGAGGCTACCAATACGACTGCTCGACCCTGCCAACCTACTTGGGACCGGCGGCACGAGCGTATTACTTGCTGAAAACTTCGGTTTCTCAAAATGTAGCATCCCGACAGGCTGCTCAGGAACGCAAAGAACTCTTCGGATCCTTTAGCGACGGATTTCGAAGCCTCAAACCCTATATGTGGGCAACCGATCATGGCGAGATACTCGAGCTACCCGTGTCCACCATTCCCATCATGCGAACTCCGTTTCATTTCAGCTACCTGCACTACCTTTCCCAATTCTCATCCAAGCTAGCGAGCTGTTACTTTGCGATGGCTCTTCAAATGTGCAAGTGGACGCGGACGGCTCCCTCGCTTTTGCTGCATCCACTCGACTTTTTAGGTGCCGACGAAGTACCCCAGCTGAGCTTCTTTCCTGGCATGCAGCTCAGCGGCAAGCGCAAGCGAGCCTTCGTGCTGCGCTCGCTGCAGCGCTACGCGCGCAAGTTCCACGTTTTACCCATGCACCAACGTGCTGAAAACCTGCTCGCGACCGACTCGCATCCACTGCGGCGCCTGACTCGGCTGCCACCTAGCCCCGGGCCCGATCATCGGGCGTAGTCAGCCGCTCGCTGCGACAGCACGAGCCTCGGACGAGTCGCTCTGCCCTTGGCCAGTCGACGTGCTGTTTCGAGCATCCACGTCGGGCAGGATGGATTCGGCGAGATGGTGCTGAACGATCTCGATCGTCTCATTCACATTCAGATTGCCAACAGTGATTTGAGCCGAATTCAGCAGATAGAGCCCCGGTACGCTGCTGACGACCGGCGGAAGTCGAGACGAATAGCCGAGCGTCGGCAAAGTCATGACGTGCCTGGCTCGCGCGGTTTGAATTGCCGCCACCTGGCTGCGATCAAAGCTGGGATACATCTTCTCCAGAGTGGACAAACATCGCTTGTGCACCTGCTCATCTGATTCTTCAAAACGCGGGTCGTCAGAGAGCATGTACTGAGGTAGATAGACGAGGTAGTGGCCGCCGAGGTACTCCGGCCGGACGATGGCACCCATCTCGATAATGCCGGTCAGTGGGACCCAATCATCAGTGATGTTGGTCACATAATATCCGGCCAGTGGCCGATCCAAAGCTAACGACGTGCACGTCACGCCGAGATACTCCGCCTCGGTCAGCCTCCGTCTCTCGTCGTCACCGAGTTGGCTGCATGCTCGAGCAATGATCGGCGAAGGCACCGTCATGACGACTCGGTCGAACCGGCTGACTCGCTGCTTGCCTTCACGGCCATGCTCGACCCGCAGACGCTTCTCGCCTGCGTCCCAATGGACCCGCTGTACGGGGCTGGCCGTCTCGATCGTGACTCCCTTTGCCTGCAACCTTTCGCTCAATACCCGCAGAATTCTGCGGTAGCCACCGGGCACATATCCAAACATCTCGCGTTTCAGGCCGGTCCGACGCGCCTTGTACATGCGATCGATGTAGGACCAGATGAACGCAGCCGATGTCCGCTGATAGGCTTCGCCCAATTTGGCTTTCAATAGAGGAAGCCAGATTTTCTCAAACGTCTTCCGACCGCTGAGTCGCTTAAGCCAGTCTGTGACAGGGATTTTCTCAAGCGCTGAACAGTGGCGGATTCTGGAGGCGTAGACGATGGTGCAACCCAGCCGAAACTTCTGAAGCAGCGAGAGCGGCGAAAAACGTAAAAAATCCCATGAGCTGCTGAGCGAATGCAACCTGCCGCCACTGTAAAATCCGGTCCGAGTCTGAACCCACCGGATCTCGTGCTCGAGCCCCATTTCTTCCAGCAGATTGCGCAGACTCGAATCGGAGAGCAAAATCACATGGTAGAATTTATCCCACTCGGCGTCGCCCACTGCCCAGGCACTCGTCAGGCCACCGATCTCATCGCCCGCTTCCAACAACGTGACTTGGTAGCCTCGTTGAGCCAGACGCCATGCAGCCGTCAGGCCAAGCATCCCCCCGCCGACGACGGCCCATTGCTCGGACTGTTCGCGTCCATCGCTATCGCACTGAGGCACCGAATCGATCTCCTAAACGAGTTGTGGGAGGGGTTGGGAGAGGCAAACGCCCGTGAAGGGTGGACCAAGATTCCGCTGGAACTACGCGCGGTATTAGAAGTTAGTGCACGGCCCGTCGCCCAAAAAGTTGTTTAGAACATGGCTCGGCGTGTTGCCGACTGTGCTAACGAATTCCATCTCCGCTCAGGCTCTCCGCACGCGATGCCTGACCAACATTCGAAACGAACGCTGAACCGTCTCCAAAAGACGCATCTTGCTCGCTCCACGTTTGTAGTCGTATCGAAGCAACAGCGGCACTTCGCCCACAACAGCGCCGAAGCGGCTGAGCGACAAGAGCAAGTCCGCCATGCAGGCGAAACCGGCTTCCTGGACCAGGCATCCACCGGTGTGTTCAATGGCTTTTCGAAGTAGTCCGACGCGGTACGCGCGATAGCCGCACGTGTAATCCCGACAGCCGCGGATCGGAAAGAGGACTCCCATCAGCAATCTGGCGCCGAAGCTCAACCACTCTCGGTGCCTGGCCAACCCGACCACCTGTCCGCCCGCTTGATAACGCGAGGCAATCACGATGTCGCGCCCTTCCCGGATCATCGGCACCATCCGCGTAATCAGCTGCGGTGGATGGGTGTTGTCTGCGTCCATCGAGACAACCACATCATCGTCAGCCAATCCCAGGATGCCTTCGTTCAAGCACGTGGTGATGGCGGCACCTAAGCCACGATTTTGCTCATGGCTAATAACGGTTAACGGATAATCCAACTGCAATTCCCTGGCAACTTCCAAGGTGCCGTCAGAGCTACCATCGTCGACGACCAGGATATCGAATTCCCATGGCGTCTCCGACAGCGACTGAACGATTCGCCGTATCAGTGGCTCCAGCGCCAGTTCTTCGTTGTAGGCCGGTAGAACAACGCGAACTTTGGTGCGGCTCACCGGGGAGCGGGCACCACCTATGCCCGGCGACTTCTCCAGCCCCGGTTGGGATTCATCAAGCAGCGTCATCTTGGCGGGGGAAACTTGGTAGAGGAGACAAAACGTAAGGGAAAAACCACTCTTGGGGAGTATTGGCGTCTAGGCCTCTATGTCATAATAGTCAAATAACCCAAAAAAGATACAATTTGCCTATTCCTCTTGATTTACCACTATCGAGTCATTTCGTTCGGCCAGGAAGTGCCAAACGACTAGTCTTGAGTTGAATACGATCCACAATGCCTTTGGTGGATTCTGTCGACATCAAGTGCTTCCGTTAGACTTCGAGTTCCAGAACAGTCAGATCGACCGGTTTTCCTGCCATTCTCACGCCAATTCAGCGAAGGTGCTTTTGCATGAAACGTTCTCTGCACACACACGTTCTATGGACCTGCGTGTTGGTCTTAGTCCTGGGCCCAACTGTCAAGGCTGCAGACTACCCACCATTTGACAAACTGATTGAGGGTTACACGAAGGTCGAGCCCCCTTCGGATGAACCTCGGTCGATGTATACGATTTACATCAAGAAGAACGAAGGGCAGGTTCTGCTGGAATTGCCCAAGAGTTATTCGAGCAAGAAGTATTTCTTCGGCCTGACCGTCGCCAGTGGCCAGGTCTTCGCCGGTTTGCAAGCCGGAGACTTTTACGTCCAGTGGCGGCAATACAACAAGCGGCTGGCGTTGATCGCGCCGAACATGAGTGTACGATCCGGCGGTGACAAGGAGTCGAGGGACTCCGTGAACCGACTATTTACGGGCCGAGTTCTATTGGATCTACCCATTCTGACAATGTCGCCCCGGGGTGGTCCGGTCATCGATGGCGATCAGCTACTTGTTGGCAACGCTGCTACGTTCTTTGGCTCCGACGGCCGCAGCCGCAATGCCGCACTGGCTAAAATCGTCAAAGCCAAAGCGTTCCCGAAGAATATTGAACTCGCTTTTGAATTACCCAACAGCTCCGGCAACCTACAGACCCTGTACTACTCTATTAGCGAGATCCCCCAGAACACCGGCTACTCACCTCGCGTCGCCGACCAGCGGATCGGCTACTTTACCACGTCCTACTCCGACTACGGCAAGTACAAAGATGACGAGGTAGACATCAACTTCATCAATCGTTGGCACCTGCAAAAACGCGATCCCTCACTGAAGGTCTCGCCTCCGGTCGAACCGATTACGTTCTACCTGGAACATACCACGCCAGTCCGCTATCGCCGCTGGGTCAAACAAGGCGTCGATTACTGGAATGCCGCATTCGAGCGCGTTGGGATTTCCGACGCGATCATCGTGCACTACCAAGACAAATCGACCGGCGCTCACATGGATAAGGATCCGGAAGATGTGCGTTACAACTTCATCCGCTGGCTCAACAATAACATTAGTACGGCGATCGGTCCCAGCCGAGTGCATCCGGAGACCGGGCAGATTCTCGATGCGGACATCGTGCTGACCGATGGATGGATTCGTTACTTCAATGAGGAGTTTTCCGACTACATGCCCCTGCTGGCAATGGAAGGCATGAGCGCGGAGACCATCGCATGGCTTGCCGAGCACCCGAACTGGGACCCACGCGTTCGCTTTGCGGACCCCAGTCAGCGTCACCATATCGCCAGTCAGGCCCGTGCGCGGCTCAAGTTGCCGGGCGCCGGTGTCGCTGCCTCCGAGTGGAAGACGCCGCTTCTCGGGGATGATCCTCGGGACGGACTTGTGGGACGAACCAGCCAAGTCAACGGCATGTGTTTGGCCGCACAAGGACGTCGTGTCGACACGTCCGTCATGCGCATGATCTTGGCAATGGGCCCGGATGCTCTGCTAGGTAGCCCGGACGAAGATGAAAAGGAAAAGAAGGAGTCCTCAGAGGACAAACCGAAGAAGGACTCCAAGGAAGATGACCAGGAAGACGCAGATGACAAGGATGAAGAGGACAAGAAGAAAGAGAAGAGCGACGAAGCGATGCTCGACGGCATGCCCGAATCGTTCATCGGTCCTCTGCTAGCGGATCTGGTGGCCCATGAAGTTGGGCACACGCTCGGTCTACGCCATAACTTCAAAGCCAGCAGTATCTATACGCTTGAAGAGATCAACAGCAAGGAGCTGAAGAGTCAGAAAGCGTTTGCTGGGTCGGTCATGGATTATCTGCCGATCAACTTGCGTCTGAGCGAAGGCGAAGTTCAAGGGGATTATGCCATGATCAAGCTCGGCCCCTATGACTTCTGGGCCATCGAATACGGCTATTCTTTCAAGAAGGACTTGAAACCGATTCTCGCGCGGGTCAGCGAGCCGGAACTGCAGTTCGCGACCGACGAAGATGTGTCGGGACCGGACCCCTTGGCTCGCAGATACGATTTCAGCCAAAAGCCACTCGACTACGCTCAAGAACAATCGCTGCTCATCGAGCGCTTCCGTAAGAAGCTGATGACCGACTACGTGAAGGACGGCGACAGCTGGACCAAAGCTCGCGAAGGTTATGAGTTGACGCTCAATCTTCAAATGAAGAATATCAGCATGATGTCCAACTGGGTTGGCGGTGCGTTTGTTAATCGAGATAAGAAGGGAGATCCCAAGGAGCGGCTGCCGATCCAAGTCGTACCCGCCAAGATGCAGCGTGATGCGTTAACATTCGTCCTGGAGACAACCTTCCGCGACGAGGCTTACGCCCTGTCCCCAGAATTGCTTGCCCGTTTGACCAAGGATTTCTTTGCCGGATTCGGCGGAAGCGATCCAGCCTGGCCGGTCCATGATCGCATCCTGGCGATGCAAGCCTCGGCGATTACCCAGCTGATGAACGCAACCACCCTGCGTCGCGTTTATGACAATGAGTTCCGTACGCCGGCTGACCAAGACGCTTTGACATTGCCGGAGTTGCTCGAATCGGTTTCCAATGAAATCTGGAGTGAACTCGACGGCAAGGCGGACAAAAAGTTCTCGCAAAGAAATCCGATGATCAGCAGCTTGCGTCGAAATCTTCAACATGAGCATCTGGAGCGTTTGATCGATCTCACGCTGCCTGGCAATGGCAATTCAGCAGCCTACAAGGCCATTTCGAACCTCTGCGTGATGGAGTTGGGTGAGCTGCAAGAAAAGATCGACAGTATCTTGAAGGCAGGCAAGGACTCGTTGGATCCCTATTCCCGGGCGCACCTGCACGAGGCAAGCAAACGAATCGGCAAAGCACTCGACGCCGAGTATGTCTACAACCAGACACCTCCGATGAGTTCCGGTCTTCCGTTCTTCTTCTTTGGTGAGACTGCCGAAGAAGCGTCCGATTCAGAGAACTAGAGCTTTATCAACACTAAAGATTTGGGTAAAGGGGTCAGGGGTCAATTGTGCACAGCACCCGAAGGGCCGCTGGCGGCAATTGACTCCTGACCCCTTTACCCGACCCCAGACGTTAACAAAAAAACGGCTTCTGTAAAATCGGGAGTCGTTTTGCGTATGCCCCTATCCGACGACCCCCGGATCCTCCAGCCGCCGACATCGATCACCGGCAGCGCTCACCCAAGAAAGTGGTGGCGGAGCCTGGTGAGTTCACGCAGTAGAATTGGTGGCTTACGAAGTGAACTACTGCCAGCGAAACAGAAACAGGGACAACGCGAAAGTCGCGATACCCCAAATGCACATGATCAAGATCTCAGGTCCCACGGAAGCCAACGAGGCTCCCTCCATCATCACCGCTCGCAGCGCGTCGATCAGAGGCGTAAGCGGAAGCAGGCTAATCACCGGCTGCATCCATTCCGGAAAGTTCTCACTCTTGAAAAAGATTCCGGACAAAAGCCACATGGGCAACATGACTAGATTAATCAGACCCGATATCGACTCGAGCGTCTTCGCGCGACAGGCAATCAACAGACCGACCCCCGAAAATTCGACGGCACCAAGCACGATCAGGAAGATAACGGTTGCCGTGTTTCCGTAGATCACTACGCCGAAGAAAATCCGCGCAAACAAAACTAGCAAGACCATTTCGGGAATCATAAACAGC
>JANQJJ010000306.1 GCA_028281725.1 Pirellulaceae bacterium
AGCGCTTCGAAGGTCGAGCCATCCGTTCCCCATTCCACCGCGCCCGTGACGTCGTTGGTGCGAACATAAACGTCGCCGTTGAAGTTCTCCGCCAGATCGAATTGGACCGCAATCAAGTCACCGGAAACCAAGACTTCGGGCGTCACATCCGCCGCCAGCATCTGCCTCGACTCGAGCGTTTCCGTCTGGAGAGCTCGGTTCAACCGCTGGCGACGACGAAGACGCTGGCTTCCACGACGACGTTTTTTTGCACTAGCTCTTTTGCAGATCATCCGTTTCTCGATCTCGTTTAATAGCGGTGTTCTCAGGCGGCTCGGTATCGTCGCGCCGCAGTTGTCTGCTCGACTGCTGCCTAGCTAAGAGGGTGTCTTCCAACTTGGTTTTGCCCCACCGGCTCGCTTTACTCGCCACCTCCCCCAGGCTCGTTGGCATCGAAACCGTTGCTTCGATACCACCGAGCCTGGGAGAGGTCAGTCGTACCACGGCAGGGAGGGGGCGATTTTGTGTTCGAAGAAAACCCTCTAAGTGCTGCCCAGACGGCCGGCGCGGACCCAATGACACACCTCCCCGGAGAGATATTTCCCAGGCAGGAGCTATTCGATTCCCAGAATTGACCGAATTCCGGAAAAAAGAGGAGAAATGTCCGAAGTCGTGGATCCACTGCAACGTCGGCGAGCTACTCCGCTGCGCATAGCACCGGGCAAAACCGAATTGGAAGACATGCTCTCAGCCAACGATAAGGTAGGACGGCCAGATTACTCGTCCAGTCCTTGTTCACTTACCGAACTGGCCCCCAAGTGGACCTCTGGGGCGGGTTTTTCGACAGCACTCGACAACTCATATCCTCGCGTCGCGTCCCAGATCCGAACCGTGGCATCCCAGCTTCCAGACGCGATCCGCCTACCATCGGAGCTCCAGTCCACGGAGGTGACATTGGACCTGTGCAGCCGCATAGCCAACGTCTCCGCGCCAGAGGCGACATCCCAGATCTTCACAGTCCCGTCTTCGCTGCCCGTCGCCAGACGCGTGTCGCTGGGATGCCAGCAGACGGACGTCACCAAGCGGTTGTGACCGCGCAGGATTTTCACCATCGTCCGCGAGTGAGCATCCCAAACACGTACCGTGCGATCACGGCTGGCTGAAGCGATTCGTGTTCCAGCCCAGTTCCAGCGAACCGCCGTCACGGCATCGGCGTGTCCCGACAGCTGCCCTAGCGCCAGCCCACGATTCACATCCCAGAGCTCTATCTCGCCGTCGGTTCTCGCGGTCGCGAGTGAACGCGAATCGGGACTCCAACTCAGCGACTCGATCGCCACTGGCTCCTCAGTCAGGACGCGAACCACTTCACCAGAATCGGCGTCATGCAGGGACAAAGCTCCGTTGTTTGCCGAAGCGATCAGGCGTCCATCGGGACTCCACGCGACAGCCGAGTCGCTCGTGCTGCCAGGGTTCAGTTCCAGCACGACTTGGCCCGTCGCCACATCCCAGATTCGCGCAGAATCCGCTCCGGAGGCGGAGGCCAGACGCTCGCCGCTGGGACTCCAGCACAGCGCAGTCAATACGCGACCGTAGGCAGCCAATGCCCGCGGCTGGCTTTCAAGCGAGTCCCAAACGAAGATACTCTCTTCGTTGGAGGCGGCCAGACGCGTGCCGTCGCTGCTCCAGGCTACTTGCTCAAATCCACGAATTCCTGCCACCAGAGCTCGGGGCTCGTCGGCAACCGAGGCATCCCAAACTTTCAGTTCGCCGGCGAGGGATACCGACGCCAACTGAGTGCCGTCCTGGTTCCAATCAATCCCCCAAACTCGGTCCTCGTGGCCAAAGAGGTGATGTATCTTCGTCTGCGTATCGACATCGATAATCGCCACCGCACCCTGCCAGGCACCGACGGCGACGAGCCGGCTGGTCGGATCCCAGGACACACACTGGACGCGATTCGGACGAAGGAAAGAAAAAAGATGGCGGCGTTGCGCTGCGTCCCATATCTTGACCGTTTGGTCCTGGCCGCACGATGCGAGGCGTTTTCCGTCGGCGCTCCATGAAAGAGAGGTCACCTGCGACGTATGACGTGACATAACATACAAGACTTTGCCGGTCACTGATTCCAACACATAGATACCCTGAAATGGACCCGTAAAGGCCACATACTTCGAGTCGGGACTCCAGGCGACGGCCAGGATTGCTTCGGGACGTTCGGACTCACACGACTGTTTGCCAGTCGCAAGTTCCCACACGCGGACTTTCCCGTCCAAGCCACTGGACGCCAACCGCGAGCCATCTGGGCTCCAAGCCACTTGGGTGATCGCCTTTTGATGCGCCGCCGGCAGTCTTTGCACAACGGCTTCAGCGCCCACATCCCAAACCACGATGTCGCGACCTGCCGCGGTAGCCAATCGCGATGAATCGGGGCTCCAGCACGCGAAGACTGGCTCTGCCTCGGAATACGTCAGCGTCTGCTTAAGCTCGCCGCTAAGAGAGTTCCAAATCTTGACGGTATCGCCTCCGCAGGTAGCCAACCGAGTTCCTTCAGGACTCCAAGCCACGGACCACAGCCAATGCTGATGGCTATCGATACTCAGACGCTCGCGATGGCACAGTGACCTCAAGAAATACCACTCCCAACCCCGTAGATCGGGGCCCGAGTCGTCGGGGATCCACTGACCTGTCAGCTCTAAAACTCGATCTGTGCCGCTGGCCTCGCTCATGATGTCGCCGGCCATTCGCATGTGTGCCTGATACAACGAGGCCTGCGTCGCTTGTTCGGCCGCGATCGCGCGGTTTGCTTCTTGCTCCCTCTGCTGGGAAAGAGCTTTCAGAATGGTTCGTTGGCTTCGATAGTAGTTCGCCGCGACCAGGGAGCCGATGGTCAGGAGCGACAGCAGCACCAGCACAGCGGCCAACGAGCCGGCCAAGCCCGCGTTGCGGCGGCTCCAACGTAGCAGTCGCTCGAATGGAGAAATCTGTCGAGCTTGAATGGGTTGGTCGTCGAGGAATCGCTGCAGATCATCGGCCATTGCCTGAGCGGAAGCATACCGGCCAGCCACTTCTTTCTCGCACGCCTTGAGCACGATCGTTTCCAGATCTCGGGGAATCCGAGGATCGCCTTTGCGAGGAGCGACCAGCTGCGTGTTCCGAATCAACTCGATCAGCCGCAAACGGTTGGACGACCCGAAGGCGGGACGGAGCACCAGAAACTCGTAAAGCGTCACACCCAGCGAATAGACATCCGAAAGCTCCGTGCACTCGCCGGCGAATCGCTCTGGCGCCAAGTATCGCAGCGTGCCCAGCACATCTCCCGTTTGCGTCACATCAGTGTCTTTGGTCAGCGCCAAGCCGAAATCGGTCACCCATACCACGCCGTCCTCGCCCAGAATCAGATTGGCCGGCTTCATGTCGCGGTGGACGACGCCGTGTGCATGGGAGTAGGCGAGCGCTTCGGCCACCTGCAGCCCGATCCGCGCGACGCTCCGCCAATATCGGTCGCCCAGGCGGGCAACGGTCGTCGGAGTCGGCTGTCCCACGGAATCGACCCGCTCCGTTTCTGCGGTATTGCTCGATGCGGTCACGTCGTCCCCATCACCATCGCCAATCCTTGCATGCGATGTCGAAGAGTCGACGAAATTCTTCGTGCGAAAACGATCACTCATCAAAGAATCAGTAATCCTCGCAGCCAGTTGAGGCTTGGCAGCATCGCGCCCCAAACTGCTGGGCCCCAAAAAACGGGCAGATTGTTCGTCGTTGTCTGGGGCTCGCCAGAGCAGCCCAAGTTGTTCCAGTACCGCATCGAGACTCGTCCCCTGAATCAACTGCATGGTGTAGAAGATGCAGTCTTCGAACTGGCCGACTTCGAACACGGGAACAATGTTTGTATGGTGCAAGCGAGCCGCGGCGCGGGCTTCTCGCTCGAACCGGCGCACCGCAGTTGCGTCGCGTGAAATCGATTGCGGCAACATTTTCAGCGCGACGCGGCGTCCTAGCGACGTCTGTTCGGCCTCGTACACCACGCCCATCCCGCCGCGGCCGATCTTACCCAGGATTCGATACTCACCAAGCTGTTCCGGTGCATCTTCAGTTATGGACCACGCCAAAACGCATTCCGAGTCAGGCTTGACTCCTTCCATGAGCATCAGTGAGGGGACTAGCCGGCGCAGGTCGGCCGCCAACTCCGGATACTCGCCGCAAAGCGATTCGAGATCGGGCCGCACGCCGCGCCGGCAACCCTCCAGAACGTCATCGAGCACGCGGTCGAGTTCCTCTGCACTCATGAACCCGGCTTCTTCTCAAAGTGCCGCAGAGCCAATACCTCTCGGTCGTGCGGCATCATCTGGTCGAGGATCTCCTGAACCTTGGTCCGAAACTCGTCGCGCATCACATGTCCGCTGGCGGACGTGAAACTGCCCGTCAACTGTGAGGCGAGTTTGAAGTTGCTTCGGTCGGGCATCGCCAGTGGAGTGATCGAGACCTCGCGCCGAGCCGACCGCATCGCCGTTCCAAAATGTTCGCGATGCGCCTTCGCCAATCGCTGCCCGGTTAACAAACGCAGCCACAAATAAAACTGACCTGCCACGCATGGTCTCCAAGATATACCAGTTCCGATCGCACCCGGGGGCAAGCCGCACGTTGAGGGCGCCGAGTCCAGTGTTTGCGTTGAATGGAAAGAAATCAAGTCGTTTTACTGCATGACTTAAGGGCTCGACTCACTTATCCCAAATCCCCAAGTAGCGGCGCAACAACACCAACTGCCCAAGGTGGTAGGCATTGTGATCTGCCACCAGCAACGCTTCGCGCAGAATGGTTTGACCGTCTCCGTGGGGAATCGGAGCCAACAAATCAGTCGTTGGATTAGAGACCAAGTCCATCATGCCCTGCAAGTCATCCCGAAACGCATTGACACTTTTGTCCCACGATTCCGAATCGGGCGGCGCGTCTTCTTGAGGCCAGTATCCATCTGGGAATTTCGGCGAGACATGATTTGGATTGCGAGAGAACTCGAGAATATCCCACTGGCAAATACGGAGGTGTTCGAGCAGTCGCCAGGGAGTGTGCGTTGAGCCGGGAGTCTTTGCGCCGCGCTTCGCACCGGGGATAGCCGCGATTGCCTGCTCAAAATCTAGATGGGCACCGCCGCCTTGGAGCAAGTACAAGACGTGTTCACGAAGTGACTGATTTTTGCTGATCATCTGGAGCACCCCTTTGGCCAACCAAGGATCCTAGCCGTCAATTTTATCGGCATCGGCGGAATGCGGATAGGAAGATGAGTTCGAGAGTGAGTCGCCCTCATCAGGTGCTGAATGGGGAATGTCTTCGAGTTGACCAGACTGGCTTGTTCGGCGTGCGCTTGGACGGTTTTCAGGGATAGCAAGAAACGGGTGGATGCAAACGTGTCGAGTAGTACCCTAGCGGAATGACTGACTGTGACCGAATAGCGACTGATATGGAGACCCTCCCTGGGCATCCAGCGCAACGTCCCTTGGTTGGCTTGTTTTTACTGGCCCGAAGCGCCGGCGAGGTGATTTCTCCGCGATATCGTCAAGTCCTTTACTCGCTGGCGTGTCGGGTTGGTGGGTTCTCAGAATACGAGGGCTTCAAACAGTTGCGTGGGGACGTCGTTCTAGATTCCTGGCACTTGGCGCCGCGTGGTCGTCGGCAATCCGAATTGGATGTCCGAATCTTGCCAGCCAAGCGAGCGCACGGCGGATATGGTTGGTCCAGAGATGACAGTTTATTTCTTCGAACACAGAAAAGGAGCGACTCATGAAGAAACAAATTTCGGTCTTGGCCGTGGGCGGTGCGGTACTCGCACTGGCAATGAGCTATGCAGGAGAGGCAAGCTCGCAGCAGCAGAAGAAGCAAGAGGCCGCATCGGAGAATGTGGCTGTTACCGCTAGCGGTATGAAGTATCAACCCATTGGCAGCGGCATTCGCTGGCTTGTGAAGTCCGACGTGTTCCTTAAGACGCTCGTAGAGCGAAGCAACTACGGGAATGGCGATGTCGAAGTCGCTGAGCTACATATTCCCAAGGTGCCCAAGTCGGGATATGTCGTGCAGGGGCTTGAACACGTGCATAAAAGTACGGAGATCTTCTACGTGATCTCGGGACGAATGGGGCACATCATCAACGGCAAGAAGCACGTGATTGAGCCTGGGCAGGTGGGAATCGTTCATGGTGGAGAAAAGATTATCCACACGGTCGAGGGTGACGAACCGGTCAAGGCAATCGTGATCTGGGTTCCCGGCGGCGAAGCCGACAATCTCGTCAGCAACATGGGATTTGACGTCCAGCCGATCGGTAGTTTGCTAGAGGAGTAGGACGTCATGGCTGACGTGGAGCAGGTCGCGGCGCTGGAGGATGTTTGGTTTCACGCGTACGAGAGTCGCGATCGTCGGTTCGACGGCGTGTTCTTTCTCGGTGTGAAATCGACGTACATCTATTGCCGACCGATCTGCCCAGCCCGAACTCCGAAGCGACGCAACGTTCGTTTCTTTCAGACAGCCACGGCGGCCGAAGCGGCGGGTTTTCGCGCTTGCAAAAAATGCAAGCCTGAACGCTCGCCCTTGGGCACGCTGCCATCTGGGATTCCGGATGTAGTTCGCAAGTCTCAGCACCTGATTGCGCGCGGCTACCTCGGTGGACAGTCTGTCGAGGACTTGGCGAACGTCGTGGGAGTCACCTCGCGGCATCTTAGACGCCTGTTTTTAACGCATTTGGGTATGACTCCTCAGGCGATCGCGCAGAGTCAACGTCTGCAGGTGGCCAAGCGGCTCATTGAACAGACTTCTCTCCCGCTCACCCAGATCGCGTTCGAGTCTGGTTTTCGAAGCGTTCGCGCCTTCAACCTGCGTATTCGCGAAGCGTTCGATGTCGCTCCCTCTGAGCTGCGACGAAGTGCGAAGGGGAAGCCGGGCGCCTGGACGGTTGTTTCTTTGCGAGTCGGCTATCGTCCTGATTATCCATGGCAAGACGTGAGAGATCGGCTGGTGCTCGAGTCGCTGCCAGGCACCTGGTCCATTGGCAACACCCACGTTTCGAAACTCTTGATGCTCGACGAAGAGATTTCACTGGTACGGATTCGACATTTGCAGGAGGAAAGTTGTTTTCAGATGGAGGTGCACTATCGTTCGCCGCCTACCTGCACGATACGCTCGTTTGTCACGCAGGCGGAGGTGCTGCTCGACACGGCGGCAGATCCGATGCGTTTGGAGAGGTTCTTTGCCGCCCACAGAGTGCCCCATCTCGGCGAGCGTCTGCGGCTTGTGGGCGCTCTCGATCCCCTGGAGATGGCCGTCCGTCAGATCCTGCTTCAAAAGATGAAGCGTTCAGAGGCGTCTGGCTTCATGCAGCAGCTATGCGAAGACGTCGAGCCCGAAGTGGCCAGCGAGTTTGAGCTGACCCGAGTGTTTCCTTGCGCGAGGCGGTTGGCCAGCAAACTATCGGATTCGGGTTGCGGATCTGTCGAATCCATCATTGGCTTGCTCAGTCACCGGGTTGCTGCCGGTGAGATCGAGCTTTACCCGACTGCCGAGCCTGACCGACTTCGAAACCAACTGATGTCCATTGACGGAATCGGACGTCGTGCGGCGGCGATTATCGCGATGCGAGCAACCGGTTACCCGGACTTTGCCATCTCCGATGATGCTGAGGCGACCAGGTGGAGGCCGTGGCGTTCCTACGCATTCATCGCCGGCATGAAGGAGCACTAATCCATGCTTCGTCATCTCAGCTTATGACCCACCGAACCTTTAACTAACCGGAGACTTTGCCATGAACAGACACTGGACACTTCACAATCGAGCGATCGAGCTGCTCGGATTCCTGATGCTGATTGCAACCACGCTCGCATCGAGACCTTTGAAAGCCGGCGAGGGCCTAACAACCGATGCCAGGTCGCCGCATCTCTCGAAGCAGTCGTGGAAACTGACAGCAATGGACGGCTCAATCGTGACACCCAAGTCCTTGACCGGAAAGCCGAGACTGCTGGTGTTTTCTAGGGGATTCCGATGTGGTCAATGCACCGTGCAGATCCATGCATTGGAAAAGCAATGCTCCGAATTCTCCGCGGCGGGAATGGATATTCACGTCTTTGTCAGCGATTCAGAAGCATCGCTTCGCAAGGCCATAGCGGACCGCTCTTGGTCGTTCCAGTTTCTGGCGGACCCCGACCAACGTGCATTCGAGTCGTTCTTGTGCTCAGGCAAAGTCCCTTTGCATGGCGTGTTTCTAGTGGACCGGGACGGTGACGTTCGTTGGAGCCAAACAGGCAATCATCCGCTGCTGGACATCGACAGAATTTTCGCAGCAGCCCGCGACATCGACTCGCAAGACAAAGATTATCAGTCAACAGGAGCCAGGCAGTGAAGATTCAGATTGTCGTCTACCCGGATGTAACAGCGCTTGACTTTGTCGGCCCGCTTCAAATTTGGACGGCGTGGCCCGGCGCGGAGATTGAGGTCGTGGCTGAAACCACGGATCCGTTACCGACCGATAGTGTCATGTCGATCATTCCCACGCATTCTTATCAGACGGCGGCGATGGCTCCGGACATCCTATTTATCCCCGGCGGAGCAGAAGGCAACCTGAGAGCGATCCAGAACGACGCCCTGTTGGTATTCGTCCGGTCTCGGGCGGAGGCAGCGAAATGGATTACCAGTGTCTGCACGGGAGCGTTGATACTTGGCGCAGCTGGACTACTGAAAGGATATCGGTGTACGACGCACTGGCTGGTGTTCGACCATCTCAAGGGATTTGGCGGTATTCCGGTCGCCGAGCGCTGGGTTATTGACCGCAATCGGGCAACGGGCGGCGGTGTCACCGCTGGCATCGATTTCGGACTACGGCTTATGGGCGAAATCGCAGGACGTGAAACAGCGGAGGCGGCCCAGCTAGTCGTCGAATATGCACCCAAGCCGCCGTTCGATTCAGGGTCGCCGGAGAACGCGCGGAATGAAACATGCGATTCAATCCGCGCGGCGTTATCGGATTACCTGCGAACGCTTGAAGGGATCATGGAAGCGGAAAGCGCGAGACTCGCCCCAATGACGACTCGCGACGAGGTTTAAAGAGGCCCACAGGAGCATGACCAGCTAAGTAGTCCTTGGAAACCAGTGCGCGGTTCGCAGCCCTAAATCGGGCGGAAACCAAGTGCCAACGTCATGCGAAGTCGGCAAACTATTCATGGTTCCGCTCCTGTGGGCTCGGTACGATCTGAAAACCACTTCCCAGCCAGTATTGGCGTAACTCGTCGTCCGTCCACTCGGCGGGTCCATAGAGAAAGTTCGCCGGGTCACCGATCAGAGGCTTTCCAGCATCATTAAATCCAAAGAGGACCACGCAGTGGTGCGTGCGCCCAAGCACCCGTAGCAAGCGACTTCTGAAGTTGGCCAGTGAAGTCTCCGGTGATTGGCCGGCGGTTGCCATGTTGACCGGGATCAACATCGGTGTCATGCCTGTTTGAGCCAATTCCGCATAATCGCAACGAACCACTCGTACCTCGTATGCCGTCCCACGAGTTTTCAGCTTCAAGCCTCGATAGATCCCCAGCAAGTGGGTGCCACGTCCGCTGGTCAGACACAACGCAGCCATTTCTTGTTCATCGCTCTCGATTCCGTAGTAGCCCAACAGTGTCACCGCGGCACAAGCGCTGCAGGTTGCCGGGTGGGACTGCAAGCAGATACCATTTCGATAGCGATTCAAAGAAGAAAACCGCTCGGGGAACGCAAACCAAATGACGGTAAGCCAGCCCGCGGCCAATATGGCAAAGGCGAGCATGGTTTTGCGCCATCGTGGAGTTGTCGGCCGGCTATAAAGAATCCCGGCAAGTAGAGCGGCTCCCAGTGGCAACCAATTGCCTAGGATGATTACGTTGGAAACCGGCAATATTTTTACAAGAATCAGATTGCCGTGAAGCATCGTCGCGAAAACCAATATGAAACCCGTCGAAATGATTGGCAAGGCATTCGAGGAGCCAAAACGTGAACCTACGTAAAACAGGATCGTGGATAAGATTAGCAAGATGCCTACCGCCACCCACAGGTCCAACATGTCTTCTCTGCCCCTTGGCTGTAAGCTCTGAGGTCTTATGGTTCGACCGTGACAGGTTCTGCTTTGAGATTTCGACACGCGCTGCGCGAAAAAATGAGACTTGCATGCGCTTTTCCGCGAAGGACGAATTTCGAGTCTAGCAAAACGTTCGCCGGGTAAAGAGTTTTTAGGATGTCGGAGTCTTCCTCCCACTCGGTTTTCGAATAGTCCGTCAGTCTCCACGCCGTTCCACCAGATTCGATGCTAGTTTGGGGATCCACACTCGTTTGAGAGCCAGTGGGGATCGGGCTGTTTTGAGCTGGTTGGTTACCTGACACCGAATCCCGCGTTTCTAAATCTAGCCGGCTTCCCAACAAGTGAACCTGCCTACGAAACCGCATGTTGATTGGCATGATCCTACTTAGAGAGGCCGCCGTGACTGAAAACTGATTCGCGGAATCCGATGCAAGGGAATCCGTTGCAAGACTGCCGAGCAAGGCTGGAAGCGTTGTGCGGCGCAGCCAGTCCGTGTCCGTCTTGGACAGTTCGCAATTCAAGGGGGCGAGCGAGGTAGTACCTTCGGTCGTATTCCAAGAGAGTCGGACGGTCTTGCCGGAAAGACTCGAAACGCTCCACAGAGCTTGCTCGCGACGTTCGGAGTGCGGCGTGGAAACATCAAGGCCTGAAAACGCTTGAATGAGCGGTAGCGAAGAGACGCGTCGCTGGCCGACGTGCGGTGTTGGCGTCCATAGGGTATCCAGCAGCGGTTCTGCGGGACGACCCACTTGGATCGGCATCAGTTCGTGGGACGTGAGCAGGCTAACTTCCCAGATTCGTTCAAAATAGAACTCCTGGGCGACGCCGTTTCGGTCTCCGTACTCCGTCGTACCGTGAACGAGGAATTCGAAGGCGTGTACCACGGTCAGGGGATTGTCGGTCGAAGCGGCCGCAACGTCTTTCAGGTGTCCCACCACGCATCCCTTCACGTGGATGGACGTCCTCCTTCGATCGGACTCGTAGTCCATGTCGTCGATGGTGCAAGGGGCGTGTTGGTCCGGCCAGTTGTGATGGTGAACGGACGCAAACTGAAATTGGGAGTCACTTCGTACCCAAGGGCTAGCCATCGCGTCTGTAGCAA
>JANQJJ010000340.1 GCA_028281725.1 Pirellulaceae bacterium
CTGTGGGACGTCTGCCAGCCGATTCCATCGACCTCTTGGCTTGGCATTCCGGGCGGCGTAGCGACCGCACACTGTCTGCTTGGTCTAGCCGGGACGTTGCTGTGGTGCTCGGTGGCCGTCGTGCGACTGCGCGTCTGGAATCCCTCACGTGGCGTTCGCCTGCTGGTGCCGGAATCCGACGAAGACTACTCCACGAACACCGCAGCGTCCCCCGCGGAAAATCGATCCTGGAAAGTCCGCGCACCACGCCGCATGTGGAACAATCCGGTCTTGTGGAGAGAAATGCGTACCTGGGCATACGGCCGCAAACTGATGATAATCCGGCTAGCCTACTTCGCACTTTTTGCGGCTGCGGTTGCCGGCTTGTATTGGTCCGTGACGTCCGGTGCGGCGCTGCAAAGAAGTCGACTGGCAGACGAACTCATTCCCGTTTCCGCTCGCATCCTGACACCGTTCTTCGTCGTCTCGTTTGTGATCATCAATGCCCTGGCCGTGAATTCAGTCACCAACGAACGGGATGGCCAGGCCTTGGATTTACTCCTGGCAACACAGATTACGCCGGCTCAATTCTTGGTTGGGAAGCTAATCGGCGTGCTTTACGTCACCAAGGAGATGGTCGTTCTTCCGATCGCGCTGGCGGCCTATCTGTGGTGGCAGGGCGGCGTTTCGAACGAGAATTTCCTGTTCACCATGGGTGGCTTGATCGTCATGAACCTCTTCGCCGCCATGCTTGGCATCCATTGTGGCATGATCTATAGTCAGTCGCGTACGGCCATCGGCACCAGCCTCGGCACCCTGTTTTTCCTATTCCTCGGCATCGTGACCTGCATGATGATCATGCTCAGCTTCCGAGGCTCCTTCGAACGGCAACTGGCTCCATTCTTGGCAATCATTCTGGGAGGCGGAACGGGCCTGTATGTCGCGCTTGGCAGTCGCAATCCAAGCCCGGCGATCGCCTTGGCAGCCTTCGGTCTTCCCTTTCTCACTTTTTTTGCCATCACGAGTTTCATTCTCCGCAACCAAGAACTGACCGTTTTCTCCGTCATCGTGACAGCCTACGGATTTGCCTCCGCGGCAATGATGATTCCGGCACTTAGCGAATTCGACTTTGCGATGGGTAAATCGCGAAACGTGGATGAAGAAAGTTAGAACGGGATGCCCGAGCCCATAGATGCTGTTTGGGCCTACTTGCCCGGCATACTCGCGCTGCTCCTGCTCAGTAGCTTTTTTTCTGGTAGTGAAGCCGCCTTCTTCTCCCTGACACCCGGCCAGCGGCGGAGTCTGGCCAAAGGCAATCGGGCCACGCGTTTAGCCCATGCCCTGCTCAAGCGAGCGGACCGACTGCTGATGGGGGTTCTCTTCTGGAATCTCGCGATCAACATCGGCTATTTTACGCTCGTCTCACGGGTTGGACTGGCTGTGGACGCCCTACCCTCCGGTTCCCAGGATCATACCGGCGCGGCGCTGACGGCGGTTGCCGCGTTGATAGCCATCATCATCTTTGGTGAGTTCTTGCCGAAGAGCCTGGCCATGCTCTACCCCATGGTCGTCGTCCAAACTGTGGCATTTCCGTTGACGTTTGCCATTCGCATACTTGATGGGTTCCTGCCGATCATCAGGATCATCCATGAAGCGTCCCGTCGTCTGCTATGGCCCGGCCTCAAGCCGGAACCTTATTTGGAACTATCGGATTTGGACCGAGCGGTGGCTCTTTCCAGTGATGAATCTCAGCTCTACGAGACCGAACGCCAGGTCCTACGCAACGTGATTCAACTCAGTGAGATCCGCGTTGAAGAATGGATGAGGCCAAGGACACAATACCGAGCTTTCAAACCACCCGTCAGCATCTCTCAGCTCGGAGGTGAGAAACCGCCCAGCGGCTACATGCTCGTTACCGATGCGGAAGGACAAGAAGTCGTTTCGGCCATCGACTTGCCTTCCATCCTGCCGCATCAGACGCGTCAACTCGGCAACCACCTCCAACCGCTGGTCGTTGTTCCCTGGTGCGCGACGATTGCCGATGCGCTGAAGCGTTTGCGAGATAAGAACTACCGCGTGGCCGTCGTCGTGAACGAATTTGGAGAGACCATTGGCATCCTGACCTGGGAGGAGATATTCGAAGCGATCTTTCAGATGCAGAATACGCGGTCGCACCGAGAGTTGGCCAAGGCAGAAGTCCACCTGGAGTCTCCAGGCGTTTGGGTAGCGACGGGGATGACCAAGCTGCGGAGATTGGAACGCGTGATGGGCCGTCGTTTCGCCGCCAGCAAAAACTTGACCGTCGGCGGCGTCGTGCAAGAACAACTGCATCGACTCCCGGAAGAAGGCGACCGCTGCAACGTGGAAGATCTTCAGCTAGAAGTGATTGAAACCGGAATACGAGGCGAGATCTTGGTACGTATTTCCGCCACCTCAGCCGCCCCCGAGGAACCCAGCTGATGCTCGGCGTGTGCCTGCTGATACTTGGAATCGGACTCAGTGCGTTCTTTAGCGGCAGCGAAACCGGCTTCTATCGTGTCGCCCGCGTTCGACTGGTTATGGACGCCAAGTCGGGCAACTGGGTTGCTCGCGCGCTGTTGTGGTTCATCAGCCGCTCCAGCGTGGTCGTCGCTACCGTCCTGATCGGCAACAACCTCGCCAACTACTTGGTCTCTCTGGGACTCTTGCTGGCCAGCCAATCTGTATTGGCACGTAGCGGAGACTGGCTCTCAACACTTCTTCCCGTGTTGATGACACCGTTTCTGTTCATTTACGGCGAACTGCTCCCTAAATACCTTTACTATCAGGTTCCCTATCGGCTGCTCAGGCTCGGCGCCCCATTGATGCTGATGAGCGCGGCTCTATTTGCCCCTGTCTCCATCATCGTGATCGGGCTGGAGTTCCTGTGGCAGCGCGTTGCGGGTCCTAGCCCGAGCAAGACGGGCTCGTCGCTGGCGCGACAGGAACTGCAGCGTGTCCTGACCGAGGGCCAAGAAGCGGGAGTCGTTCTCCCCATCCAACGGGAAATAGCTCAAAACCTATTCATCTATGGCGTCCGGCCGGTACGCCAGTTCTGCGTTCCACTACGGGCCATTGCTCTGGTGGCCTCTTCCGCGGAGCGCGATGAGGTCTTGTCCCAATCTCGGCGATTTGGTCAGGCAATCGTAGGAGTTACCGACGGCACCAAGCAAAACCTCATCGGCTGTTACCTGGTTTCCGATCTGCTGCTGAGCACCCAAGACTCGCCGCTACCAATGCAACCGGTTTGCCGCGTGAAAGCCGCCGATTCCAATATCCAAGTCCTCACGCGACTGCAAAGCTCACACAGCCCGATCGCTCAGGTAGCCGATGCCCAGGGACGCAGTATCGGTGTAGTCACGAGAGAACGTCTGACCGCGCTGCTGCTTTCGGAACGCTAGACACAGCGCTGGTCAGTGGGAGCACCATGCCGCCTCAAGGAATTGGCACGGAAATTCACTTGCCAGCGGCTCAGATGTCCTGCTTGGTGTATCCGAGCGAATGGATCACCTGCAGCATTTCCTCGTAGGTAATGTAACGCCGTCGATTCTGTAGTTTGTAGGTGTCGATGGCCTCGGCCAACTCCCGGGCATCTGGTGAGAGACCTAAGTGTGAGTTCCCGAACTGACGCCGCTCTGTGCTGGCGCCACCTGGGGCCAAGCTGGACCGTCTTTCCACAAACTTGTCTTGGGCTTGCTTTTCAACTGCGGTACTCAAGGCGTGCCTCCTGTATCTGATCTCCGACATCGGTACAACTCGCCTGCCCACGGGGGCTTGTCCAGTTAGGGCAGCCGAGTCGTGATCGTGCTGTGTGGTTGATGAAACGCCCCGAGAACGAGCCACTTCAAACGTAGCCTCGGTTTGGGGGCCTGGCAAACAGGATTCCGGCTAATTCTCGGGATACATGGCCCGATGTTCGTACCCTGCCGGCATCGTCCTTAGAGGCTGTGTAGAGGAAAAATCTTTGAACGACCGGTCTAACGTACCCTGCAGGGCCAACGCGTCCGGGTTGTGCGGATCATTCCGAAGAGCCCGTCCAAGACAGATCCGCGCTTCAGCCAAATCACCCGAGCTGAACTGCGATTGGGCCAGCTGGATCAGCAGCTGTGTTTCGTCATCTTGGGCGCAAAGTGCCGCGTGCCTCAAACACGCCTTCGCCTCGCTCTGTTCCCCCAAATTGGCCAATGCCTGGCCCTTCAACATCCATGCCTTGGCCGGTATCCGCTCGACGGACTGGCTGTCGGCCATTCGGTCCAGTGTCGCCAAGGCGCGTTGGGGACGTCCGAGCGCATGATAGATTTCGGCCAGCTCCACTTGGACGGAAGGGTTGTCAGAACGACTGATCAGCGCGCGATGGTAACAATTCATCGCCTCCTCCAGCTGATTGCGCCGACGCAAAACCTGACCGCGGAGACTCCAGGCAGCCGCATGCTGCCGATTTCCCCGAAGTGCAAGATCCGCCTGCGACAAAGCCTGGTCTAAGTTGCCCTCCTTCAGATACATCTCCCCCAACCGTACAAGCAAATCCGGGTTTTCACCACTGATCTGCGCCGCTTGGGCCATATGTTCGGTGGCCCGCGCACACTGACCCTGCTGCCACAAGATTTCCGCCATTCCCCACTGCGCTCGCTCGTCGGCTCGGCTGTGCCGCAGGGCCTCGCTAAACAGCGCCTCGGCGTCGTCCCACTCCTCTTGCTGCAACTTGTCGGCACCGCGCAGTGAATATTGCCGGGCTTCCGACAGGGCCTGAGTCTGCCGGTTCGATCTCAGGCTTCGACAACCAACCGCGTGGAAAACGCAGCATATCCCAAACGCCGGCAGCCCCCACGCTCTTAAAAGCTGGCTCCACGGAATGCTTATGCGCTTGAGAAGATCACATATCATATGGATTGGGAATAGAAATCGCCGACAAGCCACAACTCCCATCAGCCCGAATGCAGGCCAAACGGTTAGAATGAGTTGTCAAGTTCTAAAAATGCACCAACCCAACGATAGGACTTGGCGGGTCTTTGGTGACGTGACGCCCAACTAGTGTCGACACCCCACCAAGCCTTTATTGAATTGAAACGCTTCAGCAACTGACACGCGAAACTAACAAATTTGGCGGCTGAACCGAAAGAGCATTCGCGGTTAGCTTGCAAACCAGACAGACCTTCGCTAGCAAATCTAGATCCTATGCCTGAACGATATGAGGGAATGGGCTTTTCCCTGCTCTACCCGGAAACGTGGAAAGTGGAAGAGGAAAGCGGCACCAGCGCTGTCACGCTCGAAAGCCCCGAGGGGGCATTTATGACCGTGACTCGATTTACGGACACTCAAGATCCGCAGTCGGCTATCGAAAGTGCCCAACGGACGATGGAAGAAGAGTATGAAGAGGTGGAGACCGAGGCTAACAGCAAGCAATTCGGCGCTCAAACTCTAACTGGAATTACTCAGCGGTTCATCTACCTGGACTTGATCGTCACGTCCCAGTTGCTTGCCTTCGTCAACTCGGGCAGCACGTACCTGATTCAGATCCAGGGAGAAGATCGAGATCTTGAGCGGCTCGAGCAGGTCTTCGACGCGATCCTCACGTCCATGTGTCAAACGCTTGTGACCACAGAAATATAGCCAACGCATAGGGACCTAAAAACGAGTGTCCATCCCGATGGGACAAGCCCCTCGTCCACGCAATCTGGTTTGGAGCCGTGAAAACGGTAGACTATTCCCACCTCTAGTTTCCCCTGACAACTACTTCGCGAGTGATGGCATTGACTATGAAAAGTAAACTACTCCTGACGGTGTTCAGTATCGCCTTGGGTTCGGTAAATGGTTTGGCAGAGGATTGGCCCCAGTTCCGAGGTAGTGCGCGCGATTCGAAATCGACCGAAACCGGGCTCTGGAATGCCCTGAGCGATGCGGCTCCCCGCCTGGCGTGGATGGCGGACGGACTGGGCAAGGGCTACGCCAGTGTGTCGATCGTCGGCAATCGTGTTTACACCTCAGGGAACACCCAAGACGGCCAGGCGATTCTATGTCTCGATGCGCTCAGCGGCGACGTCCTGTGGTCCCGTACGATCACCGACGGTGCTCCGGAACACGGTTACCAAGGCTCGCGAACGACGCCGACGATTGCGGGTGACCGACTCTATGCGGTGACCTCCGATGGACGCATTCTTTGCCTGAATACTGCGGACGGATCCGACGTCTGGCAGCGCGAGTTCAGTGACTGGGACGGCAAGATGATGAGTGGCTGGGGCTTCAGCGAATCTCCACTGGTCGACGGAGATGTCGTGGTCTGCACGCCCGGCGGAAAGAAAGGAATGGTCGTTGCCCTGAACAAACTCACCGGTGATCAAGTTTGGAGCTGTGTTCTTCCTGCCTACGGTAAAGAGCAAGGCGTCAATGGCAAGCCGCTCAAAGATGGAGCTGGATACGCGTCCATCATGGTTTCCCATGGCGGCGGTGTGAAACAGTATGTCCAGTTGGTGGGCCGTGGTGTGATCGGCATTCGTGCCAGCGATGGCGAGCTATTGTGGAGGTACAAGTATGTGGCCAATGCGACAGCCAACATCCCGACGGTGGTAATCGATGGAGACCACATTTTCTGCTCAACGGCTTACGAGACCGGCAGCGGCCTGATCAAGTTGTCCGCCGACGGAGCAGACCAAGTGAAAATGGAAGAAGTCTATTCACTCAAATTCAATGAATTGCAAAACAAACATGGTGGAATGGTGCTGGTCGATGGCCATATCTACTGTGGGCATGGCAACGGCAGCGGCCTACCTACCTGCGTTCGCCTGTCGGACGGCGAAGTGCGTTGGGGCCCTGAGCGAGGTGAGGGACGGGGAGAAGCCAGCGTGCTCTACGCAGACGGGCACGTCCTCTTTCGATTCCAGGATGGCGTCGTATCCATTATCAAGGCTGACCCGGATTCCTACCAAGTCGTCTCGTCCTTCAAGCCGGAGTACCAAGAAGGCAAATCTTGGGCCTACCCCGCCATTGCCGACGGCAAGCTCTATCTGCGCGAACAAGGCAAATTGATGTGCTACCAGCTCAAGTAGTGGTAACACTTCAGGCAGTTACTGAGATCGAATCGGGCGTTGGGCTTCCTCGGGGTAGACCTGAGAACAGTCCATCTAGCGCAAGACCGCACCCCCACATAGCCTGGACTATCAACGGTTTCCAACCTGAACTCGCTGCAAACTGGCTACACCAACAGGAAAAATGCTCTACATGCCCCGCTGAGTTCCGAGAGCCCTGCGCCGCGTGTCCTCCTGACACGGCCGCGCAGGGCTCCCATCAATCGTCAATCAGAGCTCTTGCCAACCGCTATCAGGCGCCGCTCGATCGAATCTGAATCTTCGTCGGCTGCGGCTTAGCAAGCTTGGGTAGCGTGACATGCAGCACCCCGTGCTCATAGCTGGCGTCGATCTTCTCCACATCGACATCCTTGGGCAAAGAAACAGCTCGATAGAAGCTGCCGCTTGTCCGCTCGACACGGTGGTACCTCTTCTCCTTGTCTTCGCTGAAACTCGCACGATTGCCGGAAAGAATCAACTTCCCTTCGTTCACCTCCACCGTCACATCCTCAGGCTTCACACCTGGAAGGTCCAAGGCAATTTCGAACGCCTCGTCCGACTCGGAGACATCGAGACTCGGAACATATTTATCACCACTGGCGGGACGCAATACCGAGCCAACCGTCCGCCCGAGTAATGAGTCAAAAACTCGTTCCATATCGGTAGACAATTCTTCTAGCGCGCCAAAACCACCACGATTGACACAATCAGATCGCTTCATCGCTCATATCCTTTCCACCGCTTCCAGAACCTGAAAGCAGGCAAAAAACTAACCTGACCTCGCCGCTGGTGCGCCGCGAGGCCACAAATATCGGAACAGGTCAAAGTGCCACTGCCAACTTGACAGTAGCCGTTTCCAACTGGTTTTCAGTGGATGCAAGCGGCGTGCCAAATGTGCAATCACAACCTCTTTTATGTTTTCGACAAGGCGGGCCGAGTATTGAAAAAGAAATAGCCTGGCAGGCAGCCATTGCCCGCCTATTCGATACCAAGCTTGGTTAGCAGCTGCGATAGATAACTTTGGGACTGGACCTGCTGCAGCCCCAAGTCGGCCCCCAACTCAGAGACTCTTTCGCGGGCGCTGTCTAGTTCCTCTCGATCGCGGACCAAGACCTCGATTTCCGCGAAGTCCCCCAATTGCTCCACCGTGTCGACCGCCACCACCAGGGCACGAAGCTCCTTGGTCGCCCCAGTGGCTTCGAAAACGCGCCGAGTTTTTCTGACCGCCGGCAGCGGTTCGAACCCCAGGTGTCCCAACAAGTCAAACCAGCTGTCCTGGTCGGCATACTCGATGCCAAGTTCAATTTCAGAGCGAGTTTTCACCTTCCCCGGCAGGCGCGGGCCTTTGTAGGTGACCTGCGCCGAGCCGCGCTGGACCCTCACTCGAAACGCCTCGTCCCGAGCGCGAAAGTCGCGACTTGGATGCCGAAAGTAAGTATCGCAGTGGTGCTCCACCCTGAGCTCGGCGAAGCCCAACTCACTCAGTCGCTCATGCAGCAAAGGCAGGTCGTCAACCACGTATTTCTGCTCAACTTCCCAGCTGTCTCGCATAGGGCACCTTCAAACTAGAACTTTCGTTGACAATAATGCCTGATGATAGCACCGTGCCTGACACGCATACCAGACACCTACTTATTCCGTTAGGCAGCGTCCCCATGAGCGACGAAACTGAAGTAGCCAACCTTGAATCGCGCAGCGCGAAACACAACTCCAGCAATTTCTACGTCATCGTTTTCGGCGGCTTCATGCTCGCTGGCCTACTATGCCTGGCCTGGATCGGAAGACCACCGCGGCCCAAGATGATTGGCCAGCCCCTACCGCAACTCGATCTGCAACCACTCGTTGATGTCGCCGACGAGATTGACAATCAGGATATCGGCGGAAAAGTTGCGGTCCTCCATTTCTGGGGCACGTGGTGTCCACCCTGCCAGCGAGAGTTTCCGGAATTCGCGGAATTGGTTGAGCAGTTCCATGAGAACTCGGACGTCGCAATCATCTCAGTCTCGTGCTCTGGCGGCCCTGAATTCGATCTTCCCGCGTTGGAAGAGAAAACTCGGCTGTTCCTGTCGGACTACGCGACGAAGATTCCTACCTACAGTGACAGTGCAGCCATGACGCGGCAACAAATCGCCATGCTCTCACCCGATGGTTCGTTCGGCTACCCCACCACGCTGATTGTGGACCGAGACGGTAAAATCGCCGCGGCCCTGAATGGCTACCGGGAGGGTGAAATGGAGAAACTGGTGGCTGTCATTAAATCCCTGCTCTAACCAGCCCCATGCTCCACTGCGGCTCGTACTGGAGCGCGTATCGGTTAAGTGGTGCGTCGCCCTCGCTCGACTGAGCACCGATTTCGTTGATAGTACACGCTATAGGCCCGTGCGGCTCGCACTAGCTGTCATCGTTGACCCGTTGCACGCCGCCCAATTCACCGAGGGACTTCTTCAGTTCCCGCGCCGTGGCCAGGGGCTTCTCAGCGGCGTGGATCACGCTGCTGACAGCAATGCGGCGGCATCCGCAGCGGACCACAGCCGACACGTTCTGAAGATCGATTCCTCCAATGGCAAACATGGGAATTGAAATCGCTGACGACGCTTGTTCCAGAAAAGCGACGCCCGGAAAACGATCGAAACTCTTGGTCGATGACTCGAACGTCGGGCCGCAACCGATGTAGTCCGCACCGGCCTCTTGAGCGTCCACCGCCTGTTGGACGCTGTGCGTCGAAACCCCGATCCACCCGGCCCCGGCCACCAGTCGCCGTACGTCGACAAGAGACATGTCTTCCTGCCCTACGTGGACTCCAGCCGCACCGCTGGCCAGCATAATATCGACGCGATCATTGATGATCATGCGTGCGCCAGAATCTGCGAGCGCCGCCACAGCCGCTCGCGCATAGCGCATGAGCTTGCCGCCATCTGCCTCCTTGTCGCGGAGCTGAAACAGATCGACGCCGGCACCGGCCAACTGCTGCAGATAGGCGGTGAAGCCATCCAGGCTGAGGGAGCAATCGACCAGTAGGTACAGTTGTGCGCCGGCCAACTCCCCTGCCCCGGTTAATCTCAGTTCGGTCTCGGCCAACACATCGTAGGCTTCATATCGCAACTGCTTGAACTTCTCAGTGGCCTGCGGCACGACGATTTTGGCGCACTCCTCCAGGCAACGCAGCGATTGGGTGACGCGTTCGG
>JANQJJ010000390.1 GCA_028281725.1 Pirellulaceae bacterium
GCGAACCGGTACTCACGCCCAATCAGGCGTTGGATCAGCTGGAACGATTCTTATGCGGAAGCGGGCTACCTCAGTTTTCGTGGGTAAAGGCAGCTTGCTCAAGCGAACTGATTTCTTTCAGGAGTCGCCGATACCGTTCCGACTTCCACTCGCTGTAATTCAGGTTTTTGAACAAGCCGGTCAGCTTCGTAAAATATTCGCGAATCTGTTCGTTCGATGCGAACCGGTACTCACGCCCAATCAGGCGTTGGATCAGCTGGAACGATTCTTTCTGGCGCTCCGTGGGAATCGAAACGTCGACGGCATCGAAGGCATCCTGCTGTAGGAAAACCATATCGACGAACGTGGCGCGTTGGTAGTCGAGGAAGTCTTCCAGGGTGACTCCTTCCTCGCCCGTTACCTGCATCATTTGGTAAACCGCGTCGCCGCGGTGCAGCAACTCCGTGGTTTCTTTCACCGTTTGTGTCCAATGAGGATCCAGTTCACTGTCGAGCTGCGGTTTCAGTTGATCTAGATAACGCGACCAAGAAAGGAGCGGATCAATTGCCGGGTAGAAACGCTTGTAGGCTCGATCCGAGGAGAGGCCGAGAAAGCACTTGACGGCACCGAGCGTGGATTGCGTGACCGGTTCTTCGAAGTTGCCTCCGGCCGGAGAAACCGTGCCGATCATGGTCAGGCTGCCATCGCTTCCATCATTTGTCTTCAGGGCACCCGCGCGTTCGTAGACGCCCTTGATCGATGAATCCAGATAGGCGGGAAACGCTTCTTCGCCGGGAATCTCCTCCAATCGGCCCGATGTCTCTCGCATGGCTTGAGCCCAACGCGAGGTGGAGTCAGCAATCAGCAACACGTTCAGCCCCATCTGCCGATAGTACTCGCCGAGCGTGATGCCCATGTAAATCGACGCCTCGCGGGCCGCCACCGGCATCGACGAGGTGTTGCAGATGATGACCGTGCGGTCCAGCAACTTGCCTCCTCCCCGTGGATCTTCCATCGTCGAAAATTCGGTGACCGTCTCCACGACCTCACCGGCACGTTCTCCGCAAGCGACGACGACGACGATGTCGACCGCCGAGTAGCGAGCGATCAGTCCCTGCAGCACGGTCTTGCCTGCACCAAACGGACCTGGGATGCAGGCTGTCCCGCCTCGTGCGATTGGGAAGAATGTGTCGATCAGTCGAATCGTGGTCGTTAGTCGCTGGGAGGGAAACTGGCGTTCCGAAAGTCGTTGTCGCAGCAGCCGCGCGGGCAGTGGCTGGCGAACGGGCCAGCTCTGCTGCATCGTGAGTTCCCGTTCGCGGCCTCGGGCATCACAGATACGAGCGATCGGCTGCTGGACTTGATATTTGCCCTTCGCGATCCAAAGCAACTCGACCTCTCCGGGCTCGCCGAACGGCACCATGATCTTGTGAGAGATTCGCCGTTCGGGTACCGTGCCCAGTACATCTCCGGCGCGCAGTCGAGTTCCCGCTTCACAACTCGGCGAGAAGTCCCATAAGTGGTCGAGCGACAAGGCCGGAACCGTGCTTCCTCGATGGAGGAAGAATCCATCGCGCTGGGCCAGTTCGTGCAAAGGGTTTTGCAGGCCATCAAAAACCGTCCCCAGCAGGCCGGGCCCCAGCACGGCGGGCAGCATTTCCTTGGTGAGTTGAACTGATTGCCCGAAACGGATGCCGGCGGTGTCTTCGAAGACTTGCATATCGGCTTTTCGACCGAAAACCCGCAGGACTTCTGATTTCAGCCGATCTTCGCCGACATGGACGTAGGCCACTTCGTTCATCATGATTGGGCCATTGGTTTCGATCGACACGATATTGCCGGCCACGCCAATGACGCGTGCTTCAGAACTTGGCTGAGGCGTATTCACCCAGAGTCTCCTCAATCATCTTGTCGAAACGAATCTGTCCTGCCTCGGCATTGCGGCTCGCCCAGCGGTGAATGATTTCCCATCGAGCGACGTACAGTAGGATTGCCTCGAATGAAAACGTGAATTCGGCCGCCATTCGACACCAGAGGCTCCAAGTGAACTCGAACAGCAGGCGTTCAGCCTGCATCGCGTCGCCGGCCAGCATGCGCTGTTCAAACTGTTCGATCCATGGGAACCGCGGATGCAGGCGGAACGTCGGATCGTTCCAGCTGCGTTTGATCGATTTCGCCAACGGACCCAGCGCCACGGGACCATCGGCACCTTGGTTTCGCCGACGAAGTGCACTGACGATGGTGCGGACGTTGATGCGATGCCTAACTATTTTCAGTATCAAGGGGTGCCGAACCTGCAGCAGACGCTGGTAGTCGTCGGCGATCTGTTCGTCCGTGCGTTCGATCAGTTGCCGGTCCCAACTGAAGAAGTCGGCCAGTTGTCGCAGCATGTCGGAGTCTTCTTGCGTGAGCTGCCTCAACCGCTCTCCCAGCCGTGGCGCGGTGATGGGCGTTCGCTCGACATCGAAGTGCGGTGGCAATACCGGCAAGCTGGCTACGAGCGTGTAATACATGTTTCTATCCATCTTGCTACCCGGCCGCGGCCGGCGAAAGCGAGACCCAGCGATCACCTATTTAGCCAAAATCATCTGAATCCGCGGCGAAAGATGCTTCAGCAACAGGTGGGTTAGAGTCTCTGTGGTCAGGTCGATCTCCAGATCATCATCCACGACCTGCACTCGCACCCCTGGTACATCGCTGTCGGCCACTTCAAACGTCAAGCCATCCCGTAGCGACTCGCCGGCCAAGGACCGAGCGAATTGATTCAGCGCCCGGTCAGCCTGCTCATCAGCTTCGCCCATACTCGTGTCATTCAGTAGCCGCAGGTGCATTCTCTGACGCCCATCCCCGGGAACCGCCTGTCCGGCGATTTCCAGAATCAGCTGCCGCAAGAACTGGGTATCCTTGAGTGAGTCTCCGACGAGTCGCTTCAGCGTGTGGACGGTGCCTGCTCGCAGCTCTTCGCTCAGACGTAGCGTAGCGTCTCGCCCGGCCAGCCGGATGGCCTCTTCGCCAGCCAGACGAGTTCGTTCGGCTTCCACCTTGGCGGCACGCACCATTTCGTCAGCTTCCTGCTTCGTCTTGTCGAGAATCTCCATCGACTGCCGGCGAGCCTCTCCGATCAAGCTTTCCGCGTCGGATTGCCCCTTGGCAACGCCCTCTTGCTGGAGCCGGTCGATCAGCTGCTGAACTCCGGACGATTCTACGGTTTCTTCATTATCCATGATTATCTCTTACTACGGGTTGTTCGCTATGGCTGAGAGTCTGACCGGGCGCTACGATGCGTCACGCACCAGCTGGAATTCCACCGGAGATTACCAGCGCAAAAATAAAGGCGAACACGGCAAAGCCTTCCACGATCGCAGCGGGTGCGGCGGAGAGTCCAAAAACCTCCGGCTTGCTTTTGCTGGCCACAATCGCGGACGCACAACACCGTCCCTGGTAGGACGCACTGAACAATAGGGCTGTTCCACAAAGGGCACCTATGGCAAACAATCCCGGAGCCGATTCGACGGTCACGGCGCGGTTCAAAGAGAACATCACCACGATGCCATAGATGATCTGCGATGAGGGCAGTGCCGAAAGGCCGACCAACCGGCCGTAGCCGCTTTCCACATCGATCATCGCGCCGCAAGCGGCCTGTCCGGCCCGCGAGCACCCGACGATACTGCCAATCGCACCCAATGCGGTGGGGCCATAAATGCCGGCCCAGCCCAGCATGATCCAAAACATTTCCATTATGTCTTCGCTTTCTTGGTAAACGGCTGAAAGGCGTAGCCCTCGTCGCTGAGGCTCCAGTTGAAGAACTCGATGCAATTCAAACGCAGCCCATGGACGACTCCACCCATCAGTCCGAGCAAAAAGTTGATACTGTGGCCAACTACTAAGATGATTAGAGCCAGCAGGATTCCGGCGCTTCCGGACCTAAACGCACTCGACGCCAGTTCATTGAACGTGATCGCAAGCTGTGCGCTGGCCAAGCCCAGCGCGAATAGCCGTAGATAGCTTAGGATATCACCGAACGCCTTGGACAGGTTCGCGGTCTGCATAATTCCATCGAGCAATCGCAGTAAATGTGTCTTGAGATTGGTCGTTGCCAAGGGGCGTTCACTGCTGAACAGGAGCACGGCCCCAGCTCCAGCGACCGATAAAAAAAGACCGACGTTCTCCAGTGAGTTGACTTCCAGCGTTTTCCCTGCTCCGAACAGGAATCCGCCAAGCATCAACTGCGCCCAGCCGACGTGTCCCAAGCAACGTAGCGACCGGCGTTTTTGCCACGCGGAGATCACGTTGGCCATCGTCAGATGGGCAACGCCTATCGCTACCGAGATCACCATCATGGCATTTTGGTTTTCCATCATCGGCTGACCACCGATGCGAACTCGTAAGGAGTCAAGAAGGGAGGCGACCGGCGGCTCGAGTCCGAAGTAACTGCCGAGCATCACGCCATAGATGATCGTAACGCTAATGATTCCCAACAGCAGGTTTCGCATGCGGCGGCCCAATCGCGTCGCGCTCAGTTTTCGCCAAAAGATACACAATCCAGTAGCCATCACCAGCCCGTAGCCTGCGTCCGCGATGATCATGGCGAAAAAAAGGCTGAACGAGAAGAAGACCACCGTGGTCGGATCCCACGCGTGGTAACCTGGCGTGATATAGAACGTGACGCAGCCTTCGGCACCGGCGACGCGTTCCGGGTTTTTCAGCAGCGTTGGCGGCTTGTCCTCGGGACGTGGGCGCTCGAATGTGACGGCCAGCTGATGCTGCTCTCCAAATGCGCGGACGTCATCAGCGGCCACATGAGGCACCCAACCCTGCACGGCAAAAACCGTATCCGTGTCCAGCGTTCCCTTGGCGGCGGCAACTTGCGCGGTTCGATCGTCGGCCACATCCAAATCTTGGCGAAGCGCGGGCAACCAACGGGTGTGCGCGACGCGGCGCCAGTGCAGTTCTTCGAGTTCATCTGCCACCCGTTCGAGTCGCTGGCGAAGTCGTGATAGAGGACGCCGGTCGAGTTCGACCGTGGGAAACGGCAGGATGGAAGCAGATTCGCCGAAGGCGACCACATACGCGAATCGGTTGTCTTTATTGGCGATAGTCCAGGGGACGTCGCTCGGCAACTGAGACACCTGCCGTAGCGGAATGACATAGAACCAAAACGACTGATCGCCGAGTTGCTCATCGGTCGGCAGCTGGAAATCCCCCCAGGGTTCCAGCCCCTCGATCGCCTTGGACAAATGGTCGCGTTCGACCCGCAACTGATCGCGTCGGTGCTTGATCAACAGAACATCTTCGATCAGACGTCCCCGATCGTATTGCGAGGTGGCCGTCGTGGGGCGGCGCTGGATGGGAGCGGCCAGCAGATATCGTAAAGCTTGCCGAGCTTCTCTGGAAACAAGCTCCGACTGCGGATGGCGGTTGGGCGGGTCGCCCAACGGAATCAGATGCAGGCATCCCAATTGCTGCAACCCATCGAGCACAACGTCCTTCTG
>JANQJJ010000427.1 GCA_028281725.1 Pirellulaceae bacterium
AATGCTGCCAATACCCGGCAGCCTATCCAGGAACGTCTCGAAGATCACCCCCGTGTAATAATCAAGACCTCGGGCAATGGAAACATCCAGCTGAAACCGCTGGTCGGGAACACCGCAATGCTCCAGCGCGGCGGTGATCTGTCTCAGCCGCTCCACACCACGCTCTCCCAATTCAGCTCCGCAGACGAGCTGCTCAAGGTCCGAGAGTATCTGCTCGTTGGAACCACTCAATTCGGCCAAACTGAGTACCTGCTCCGCCTGTTCGGCTCCGATCTCCGCCTGTTGCTGCATTTCCGCTGACACTGCCTCACGGCCGATCTTCTCCAGTTTGTCCAGCGACCGCAGTACCGGCACAGACTTGTCCGCCAGATCCAATTTTGCCAGCAATCCGCTCAGGACTTGCCGATTGTTGATTTTGATCGTGAATTCCTCAATTCCGATGGCCAGCAACAGTTCGTGAATGACCAGAGCCGTCTCGATGTCTGCGACAACCGACTCGGTACCAATCGTATCGAAATCACATTGAACGAATTCACGATAACGGCCGGCCTGCGGGCTTTCACCGCGCCATACGGGCGCTATGTGGTAGCGTTTAAAGGGAGTTCCCAGTTGGCCCATGTGCTGGGCGGCGAATCTGGCCAGTGGCACGGTCAGGTCAAACCGCATGCCGACCTGGCGTCCCCCGTGGTCTTCGAACCGATACATCTGCCGGTCAGTTTCCTCACTCCCTTTGCCCGTCAAGATTTCCAGATACTCGAGCACCGGAGTATCGATGGGGCTGAAACCGTAGCGACGATAGACCTGTCGAGCCGTTTCCATGATGGCCTCGCGCGGCATCATGGTCTCCGGCAGGAAGTCACGAAACCCCTTGAGGGTTCTTGGTTGAATTCGGTTGGCCACTACGTTAAGCGATAATTCTAGAGAGAGGACGAAGAGGAGGGTTGCCGCTGGAAGAATTCAGCACTTCCTCAGCTGGTTTTCCTAAACTGTGACAACCGGCAACAGCGGTGGTTCGGTAGAACGAATCCCAGATTGATTTCCCTGTCCCACCGTCGCCTCCATGTATTCAACCACCTGCTCGGGCGTTTCGAAGTACTTTTCGTACGTCGTGTCCTCGTCATACTCACAGTTGTCCGTCGAGTATTCGCGACATATCTCCGGTCGCGTTTCGTAGATTCCACAGCGGTTATCCGGCTGGAGATGCTTGCAGACCGTATGCACCAGTAAGTACCAATTCTCTTCCTCGACAAAGACGCTAGCTCGCTCGTGAAGCAGGAACCATCGCATAAAATCGAAGTCCTTCACGGTGTCCGGCGTATCAATAGGAAGGGCAAAGTAGCGGCAGCACTTTGCAGGGCAGTATTCGCAAAGACATTTCCCCTCGGGCAGATTCTCCCGGGTCATTCTTTCGGTCACCATGTCAGTTACACTCTCAAAACGAATTGGGCCAGGCCGATACCTCACGAATTCGAATCCGACGAAGTACACTTTATGGCCTGACAGCCCGCCAGGCGCCAAGGTGGGCCGGTAGAAAAGCTTGCCAAGTTATTACGGATTCGGAGTAAAAATGGAAATCGTCGTTACCGCGGTAGGTCCTGACAACGTTGGATTGGCGGACCCAATCATTCACGAGTTAACTGGCCAGGGAGCCAGCATCGCCGAGATTCAGATGTACGACCACGATGAAGCGGCGGTCTTTGCCATGATGTGCCGTCTAAACATCAACGCGTCTCGCTGGAACAGTATCCGAACGTCGATGCACCAAATAGGAAAGGACATCGGACTATCGGTTCGCGTTTGGACGCCGACGCCACCCGAGCGGAAGCCCAGATTGGCGATTTGCACTACCTATCAGGAGAGTACCCCCAGGGCGGTGCTCCAGGCGATCGCCGATGGCACCATCAATGCGGAGGCGACCGTCATGATTGGCAACCGCAAAAAGTGCTCCGAGCTGGCCCAGGAGCACTCCGTCGCGTGGCACCACATCGGCAGATCCGACGGGGCTGCCGACGACGAGCAGCTCGTTCACCTGCTCGACGAATACCAGGTGGATTACGTGGTACTGGCCCGATACATGCGCGTCTTGCCACCGGACACCTGTTGGAAGTTCGCAGGGGGCCGAATCATCAACTTGCATCACGGACTGCTTCCGAGCTTCCCTGGCTTTCGCCCCTATCACGACGCCTTCGCTGCCCGCATGTTGACCTTCGGTGCAACTTGCCACTTCATCGTGCCGGAACTGGACGCCGGAAATCAGACGATCAACCAATCGACCTTCTCCGTCTCGCCAGGAACCAAGATCGAAGATGTCGTCCGCCAAGGACAGGAGGAAAACGAACCACGCTGCCTGGTGGAAGGGCTACGGCGGGTGGTGGACCGAGAGGTGAAACTTCACTTCCACCGCGTCATCTCCACAAACTCTCCCTCGTGAGCTGAAGCCCAGCGGCGAGCCGGCCATTCGCCGTCTACTCCATTCGAACAGCACGGCCAATTTGGGGACAGCGCCACTTGCGCGCGTTGCTTCACAGGACTCTATCGCGCCAGGCGGAGGATGTACTCCAACAAAATGGGATGCATTTTCATTTTTGTCGTACCCTCACCCTCGATCCCTCTCCCTGCTATTCCGCTACGCGGGCAGGACGAAGGAGGATAAATGAAACATGAAAATGCTCTTCTAGTGGTCTCTCAAAGCTTAATCTTTGGGGCGGGTAAAGGGGTCAGGAGTCAATTGCCGGAACGGCCCCTCGGGTGCTGTGCACAATTGACTCCTGGCCCCTTTACCCAAATCTTTAGCGTTGACAAAGCGTTAGTGGGAGAAACTCGAACCCTGCGTCTTCGGCTGGTGGGTGGGCGTAGCCGAGAAGAACTCGGTCGCCGCCCGAATATCGCGGAGCAACATGTCGGCCATATCGCGGGTGAACCCCTCCTTGCAGACGACTCGCAGCACGGCCAGGTCTTCGCAGTTTTTTGGAAAGGTGTAGGCGGGTACCAGCCAGCCGTGTTCGCGGAGTTTGTCGGACATATCGAACACGCTGAAATTGACATGGTCGGCGGTTGTGAACGCGAAAACAGGAATGTCGCTGCCATCGGAAATCAGCCGAAATGCGCCCGACTTGGCAAGCTCTCCCGAGAGATAGAGTGCGACATCATGACAATTCTGATGGATTCGGCGATAGCCTTCGCGGCCCAATCGAACGAAGTTGTAGTACTGGGCGATGACCTGGTTTCCGGGACGGGAAAAGTTCAAAGCAAAGTTGGGAAGATCACCTCCCAGATAGTTGCAGTGGAAGACCAGTTCCTGAGGCAAGTCGGCGGGCGAACGCCAAACGATCCAGCCGACGCCGGGATACACCAGTCCGAACTTGTGCCCGGACGTGTTGATCGACTTGACTAGTGGAACGCGAAAGTCCCACTCCAGATCGGGTTGCAGGAATGGAGCTACAAAGCCTCCGCTGGCGGCGTCCACATGAATGGGAGTTTCCCATCCAGTCCGCTGGTTGAGTTGTTGCAGCGCGTCGTTGACTTCAAGCACGTTTTCATACCGGCCGTCAAACGTACTGCCCAGAATCACGACCACGCCGATCGTATTCTCGTCGACGCGCGAGATCGCCTCTTCGGCTGTCAAGCAGAATCGATCGCTTGCCATCGGAACGAATCGCGGTTCCACCTCCCAGTATCGGCAAAATTTTTCCCAGCAGACTTGGACATTGATGCCCATCACCAGATTGGGCTTGTCCGCCGATTTGCCTGCCGCCTGCCGGCGTTTTCGCCAGTTCCATTTCAGTGCCATGCCCGCCAACATGGCAGCCTCACTCGAACCGATCGTCGAGCAACCGATGGCCTCCTCGCGCTCGCCCGAATTCCACAAACGCGCCAGGATGTTCACGCAGCGCAGTTCAATCTCTGCAGTTTGCGGATATTCGTCCTTGTCGATCATGTTTTTGTCGAACGAATCGGCCATCAACTGCCGCGCCCTGTCCTCCATCCAGGTCGTCACGAAGGTTGCCAGATTCAACCGCGAGTTGCCGTCGAGAATCAGTTCGTCGCGAACGAGATCGTAGGCTAGCTCCGACGAAAGGCCGGTCGAGGGAATCTCGTACTTTGGCACCGGTTGGGCGACTTCACGAGCGCCATAGGCGGGCGTTACCAGGGAGCTTTCCGACTGAAACCGTGCGAGATCGACTTGCCTGTGAACCATAAAGCGAACTCTTTCTGACTCAAATAGAAGTCCGTTGGGAGCTTAACAGCTGCAGTTGATCAGACCTGTTGACTTTGGCCAGGCGCCGGGTCGGAGCAACGGCACGGCCGGCGCGCGACTTCCCCGAGAGGTTTTGTAGCGTTCCTGATGTATCGCGCGCTAACGAGCCTTATCGACCGGATTTCGCGCCCAAAACCATCGTGATTGCGGCAACCGCTAAATCCCAAACGACCACTATCACCCAATTTTGGTGGTGTCGTGACCGAGGAAGTACCTCCACCGGCATCGAGATGGAACCTATCGCCTCAAAGCGGTTCGTGAGTTGGACGCCGGCGAGGCTAAGGCTGGGAGCAAAAGGCGGATTGGCTCGGGAGCGGTTCGCGACCGGAAGACGCTCCAACCGGCAAGCGGTCGGCGAGCATGACAATCATGAGGTGCAGCAAGCAGCGACAGCGGGCCCCAGGTGGCGCTGAGAAGAGCAGGGCTTCCAGCGCTCCGGGGCTCGGGGCCTACAAAATCGGGCGTTCATCTGCTAGTTTGGCACGGCTGGCTGAACCGCCATGCAACACGACACTTCTCGCTCAGCACCAACATCTGGTTAGCTGGCTCTGCTTGGTCGCCGAGTGCTTGCCGGCTCTGCCTGCCACGGCTACGAGCCGTGGAGTGACACAATTGACGGATCGCAGACGAGGCAGAGCCTCGAACACGAGGCGTGCCAAGGCAGGAGCCTTGGCACGAGCCGCTGGTGTGCTGACGCTGAGCGAGAAGTGTCCGAAAGACCCGTTTTTTGTTTACCTGATGTTACCTCCAAGTGAGTTTACCTAATGAGTCGGTCCCTACTGTTCGCATGTGTACTGGGAAGTGTCCTAGCTGGCGTGCTCGCGAAACCGCCGTGTTGCGCGGCGGAGCCGTCGATGGCCTCTGGTGTGGACCAGTCTCCGCTGCCGATTGTAGTGGAACGAGCCTTTCCCGCGCTGAGAATCGATCGCCCGGTCGTATTGACTCATGCCAACGACCGAAGCAATCGAATCTTCGTAGCAGGACAGCGTGGCAAGATCTTCAGCTTTCCGAATGAACAGGATGTGGAGAAGACAAATCTGTTTTTGGATATAGAAAGCCGAGTGGCCTACAAAGACCAGGAGAATGAGGAGGGACTGCTGGGGCTGGCATTTCATCCCGACTACAAGAAGAACGGCGAATTCTTTGTTTACTACACGACGCGAGCGGAAGCTCATCTATCGGTGATCTCTCGATTCAAGACGCGGGCTGGGAATCGCGATCAGGCAGATCCGGACAGCGAAGAGATTCTGATAACCATCAAACAGCCTTTCTGGAATCACAACGGCGGCACCTTGGAATTCGGAAAAGATGGTTACCTCTACATCGCCCTGGGTGACGGTGGTAAAGCCGACGATCCCCTGAAGAGCGCCCAAGATCTGTCCACGGTGCTGGGCAAGGTATTGCGGATCGACGTCGACACGCAGGATCCGGGACTACCTTATGCGATTCCCAGAGACAATCCGTTTGTAGACACTCAGGGAGCGCGCGGAGAAATCTATGCTTACGGCTTCCGGAATCCATGGCGTATTTCTTTTGACCGTGCCGATGGCAGTCTGTGGTGCAGCGATGTAGGCCAAAATCTGTGGGAGGAAATTGATATCGTCGTCAAAGGTGGGAACTATGGCTGGAGCAACCGCGAGGCGACCCATCCATTTGGCCCGACTCCTGCAGACGCAGGCCCCGGCATGGTCGAGCCCATCTGGGAATACCCACATACCGAAAACTGGGGCAAGTCGATTACTGGCGGGCAAGTTTATCGCGGTCAGCGGATGCCGGAGCTAACCGGCTACTACCTTTACGGCGATTACGTGTCAGGAAAACTTTGGGCCTTGAAGCGGGACGCGACGACCGGCAAGGTGACCGAAAATCGCCCCATCGCCTGGGGACCGAGTCTGCCGGTCGTCACCTTCGGTGAAGATGAGGCGGGCGAAGTCTACTTCACGACCGTGACCAGCGGCGGAATGCTCTTTCGGTTCAACAGGCGTCAGTAGCCTCGCTGCCGGCGGGACCTCATCCCGGGCCGGGACGTTTCGCACTCGGCTGATGGCGTGGCGCCCGACAGTCGATCCGTTCGGACGTCGCCGATCGGATCGACCGCCCATTCGACTCGGGCGGAGTACCCGCCTACGCCATGAGTACTTCTCTGCCGGCTGCCCGACGCGCATCGGCAACCTGGCCGGCATGGAAGGCCATATGGACCGACATGGCTGAGAAACAGGAGCCCACGGTTCGGAACTCGTCGCCGAACTCTTCAGGAGCGTGACTCGGCGCCGCCAAGTCTTCGTCGCTGAGCGTCTCCAAATGCGCCAGGGTCGCTGCCCGCATCTGCTCGAACTTCGACAGCAATTCGTCCATTGAAGGATAGTCGTCCGCATTGGCCGTCGGACTGGTACCCGTGGCAAAAGCCTTCTCCAGTTCCGGAAACCGATTCGGCTTTCCCAAAATGAACCCGTCCAGCAGATCGCTTTCACTGCGGATCACATGCCCCAGCACCCAGAGCGGATGGTTGCCGCCAGAGGTCGGCTGAGTCAGCGGGGCGTCTTTCATATCGTTGATTAGTCCCATCGCCCAGCCCGTACTGCTTTGAAGTGACGATTTAACGAAGTCGGTAGCTTTCATGGATTTGCCTCAAACCTAAAATTCAGTCCTACGTAACATAAACGCGAAACACGCTGACTCACGCCCGCCGGCCTAACCTTCCGCCTGCGGCGCTTCGTGCAACGCAACGCGATTTCCCTCGGTGTCCTCAAAATGGGCGATGAATCCGAACTGGCCGATGCTCATGCGCGGCATCAGCGTCTTGCCGCCGGCGCTACCGATCTTGGCTAACGCGGCGTCAATTGCCGGAACGTTGAAGTAGACCAGCGAACCGGCATGGGATGGAGTGAAACCGTCTCCCTGAATGAGTGTTCCCGCCGCTCCGCTGGCACCCATCTCCACCGGAAACCAAGCCATCTTGTTAGGTCTCATCTCGTTTTCGGCAAGCTGCACGCCCATCACGGATTCGTAGAACGTCTTGGCGCGAGCCAAATCGGCGACGGGAATCTCGAACCAATTGACCGGGTTCGGGTTGATCGGCATTTCAAATTCTCCTGCAGTAAAGTCCCAACTAACTATTTCAAAACAGCCCATTGACGTGACCCAACAATCACGTTACTTTTGAGTAACATAAACATCGCTCATTCGCTTGTCAACAGCCGAACCAGGGGATGCTCATGCCAAAGTCAAAATCGCAACCCGCAACATGCTGCGTAGAGAATCTCCAACCGGTACGCGTGAGGTGTCCTGAGTGTGGTGGCGGGCAGTTCGAACCGGCACGCGGGCGTTTTGGTCCCATTTGGCGCTGCACCAATCACCCCCAGTGTGCATTCTGGCTCAGCTCCAAACCGACGGGCAAAAAATGTCGTTACACGCTCGATCACAAACCGTGTGGTGCCTTGATGGTGGAAGGAACCAAGACCATTGCCGATCGATGCTCTGACAAGAACTGTCCCAATCGGAATCCTCACAAACTCAAGTCAACCGCCACCGATTAGCGTTTCCTCATGGATAGAATTTTGCGTAACCCAGCGATGGTCACAGCGGGAACCGGAACCGCCAGTGCAAAGCGCCATTCCGGCGTCCGGTTTCTGCTTCCTTGCCGCGCCCCGATTGCCTTTCCAAGTCAAACATGCGAAAAGACACTACTGAGGTAGTGAGCTTTGCTCTAAAACGAAAGAAACTCCATGCCTGACACACAAGATCTCCTGCTCGACGTGGCCCAAAGTATTGAAATCAATGCGGCAATTGGTGACGCCTATAAATGCTTGATCCGCCGCCTGACGACCGAGAGTTCCAGTCCGGACAACCGGCCGCTGCCGATGGTCTTGGAGGAGTGGCCCGGCGGTCGCTGGTTCCGAGACCTGGGCAATGGGCAAGGACATCTATGGGGATTTGTTCAAGTCATCAAGCCACCGACGCTGATCGAGATTCAAGGTCCGATGTTCATGTCGTATGCAGTGGCTGGCCATCTGCAGCTCAGATTAACTCAGATCTCCGGTGGCGCGGAGCTATCGTTGCGGCATCGTGCGGTGGGAGTCATTGAAGATGGGCACCGAGAGGGGCTTAATCACGGATGGCGAAACTACCTCCAGCGCGTCAAAGAGATGGCCGAACCGAGTTAGGAACGAACATGGCGAAGGACTTGGATCCCATCTGGAAAGCACTCTCCGATGCGACACGTCGCGATATTTTGGACTTATTGCGTGACGGTCCGAAGCAGACAACGCAGATCGTGGAACGTTTCCCGGAGCTTTCCCGGTTCGGCGTTATGAAACATCTAGACGTGCTGCGAGAGGCAGGGCTGATTCGCACGCGAAACGAAGGACGCAAACGCATCAATTCGCTCAATGCCGCGCCGATTCGTGAAATACTCGAGCGCTGGATTGGCAAATACGAGGCTTACTGGGCCAATACACTACTTCGCGTCAAAGAAATCGCCGAATCCGAGGCTAGCGAAAAAAAGAAACCCAAATCAAAACGGGCATAGCCTGAAGAGCCGGCCGGAGTACCAAGTCGACAGGGAGTCTGAAGAAGTGTCGTGGATTGAATCGTCAGCGAACCAGAGAGCGAACCAGAGGAGTACTAAGCAAATGACGGCACACCCGATCGTATCGCGAGAAGAGTGGCTCGAGGCACGAACCAATCTGCTACAAAAGGAAAAGGAGTTCACGAAGCTGCGGGACGAGTTGACGCGACAGCGCCGCGCTCTGCCGTGGGAGAAGATTGAGAAGGAATACCATTTCCAGGGCAGTAGCGGCAAACACACGCTGCCGGATCTCTTCGATGGTTGCAGCCAGTTGATCGTCTATCACTTCATGTTCGGGCCCGATTGGACCGAAGGCTGCAAGAGTTGTTCGATGGTGGCCGATCACTACGATCCCTTGATCATCCACCTGAGGCAGCGGGACGTGGCGCTAGCTACCGTGTCGCGAGCGCCGATAGACCAACTCGAAGGCTTCAAGAAACGCATGGGCTGGACGTTTCCATGGTTTTCGTCGGCCGAGAGTGATTTCAGCCGCGATTTTCATGTCGCTTTCTCAAAGGAAGAGATTGCCAGCGGTCAGACGTACTACAACTATCGTGAGCGATGCCAGTTTCCACTGAGCGATGGCCCTGGCATCAGTTCCTTCTTCAAGGACCCGCGTGGCGAAATCTTCCACACTTACTCTTCCTACGGACGAGGGCTAGAGAGCTTTCTCGGCATCTACAGCTTCTTGGACATTGTGACCAAAGGCCGTAACGAAGGAGACTTGCCATACCCCATGGACTGGATACGGCATCATGATCGCTACGGTGAATTACACACTCCAGACGGTGCCACGCGAAACCGTGAACCCTAGTCTTCTTGGTTCGAGAGCGGCCCGGTGTGGCCTTCGCTAGTCCCGCCAAGTCGGTGAGGTTTACTGCCTGCGGTGCTGACGATGCTCCTGCTGGTCGTTCGACTGAGCAAGTGGGGGCTGCGTGCTTCCTGGGTAGGACGCTAGCTGCCGGCGAGGGGAAGTCGATCCTCGGCTCGAACTCGGTTGCTGCTGTCTTGTTGGGCAGTCCCGCGCGATGTGTAGGCTACAGACGAATCACTCGGGCAAAAGCCGGCCTTCGTTCTAGGCCTACCGCCTCAGGCGACGGTGCCTTGACGCTACCGAATCGGTAGCCGAAGGGCACTCCAGACCACCCTAGCCCACAGCCCTTCGTCAGCAGGTCGCTTCGTAAAAGACTTGGTACACGATTTGCGGATGACTTTGTCCGATTTGGAACAGGCATCTCAACTCCCGGGTGGCTGCGAGCGAGACGGAACGCTCGCCGCCATGAAGCGTCGAGCCAAATGACTTCAGTTCAGACACGGATTGATCGTACCGCAGCGCCAAGCGTCTGCCTGGAAAGGTTAGTCGTAGTGGGCGGAGGCATGGCCGGGTTCGGGATCTGTGATCGACTGGTTCGCCGCAATCTGCATACTCAGTTTGATATCGTGCTGTTTGGCGAAGAGCCCCGGCCCGCCTACGATCGCGTGAATCTGTCCCAACTGTTTTCGGGTCGGTCCGCTGGAGACTTGCTGCTGGCGCAACGCGAATGGTATGACCAGCATCAAATTCGCCTGGAGACGAATCGCCGCGTCGTACGAATCGACACTGGAAGCCGGCTCCTGTGGAATCAGGACGGGAAAAGCGAGCCGTTTGACCGCCTGGTGCTGGCGACGGGCTCGTCACCCTGGGTACCGCCCATTGAAGGCACTGAACACGCCGGCGTCTTTGTCTACCGAACCATTGATGATTTGGAAGCGATCCGCGACTACGTCATCGAACGTGGCGCGAAAAATTCTGCGGTCATTGGTGGCGGACTCCTGGGGCTAGAGGCCGCCAGGGTCATGCTGGACCTGAACCTGAGTACTTCCATCATCGAGGTTGCTCCGGGGTTGATGCCACGCCAGCTCGACGCAGTGGCGGCGCGCGTCCTGAAACGGCGTGTGGAAGCTCTGGGAGTTGCCGTACACCTGACGCGCCGCACCGCGAGGATCGAGCGAGCCGGCGACAAACTCCAGCTACATTTCGACAATGCTCCCCCGCAAACGGTAGACGTGCTGGTGATCGCTGCAGGCATCCGACCTCGAGACGAACTGGCCGCTTCCTCGGGATTAGAGCGCGGTCGGCGGGGTGGCTTTGCCGTCAACCAACACCTGGAAACGAACGTTCCCGGTATCTACGCGATTGGTGAATGTGCGTCTCTGGACGACTATACGTACGGGCTCGTGGCTCCTTGTTATCGTATGGCAGACGTCCTAGCCGATCGCCTGGCTGGGCTGGATTCAGAGTTTGTCGGGGCCGACGAGTCAGCGGAACTCAAGCTGCTCGGCGTGCCTGTTCGCGCGCTCGGACGCGCCATTGGCCAGTCCCGGACGGGGGTCATCGTTACCCACGAAGACGAAGCGGGTTACCGAAAGATCATTCTCGAGCAAGGACGCGTGGCGGGAGCTGCCGGAGTCGGTGATTGGGACGACATCGACAGCGTCCGCTTGGCTGTGGGTAGGCAACAGAGACTCTGGCCTCACCAGCGTGGTCGATTTGCGCGCACGGGCCGACTCTCACCGGCAAGCGAAAACCTGACCATTCACCAGTGGCCGGCAGACGCGACCGTGTGCTCCTGTCTGGGCATCACTCGCGGGGCACTGACAGCGGCCATAGACGATGGGGCGAACCGTGTCGAGACACTGGCTGTTGCCACAGGAGCCTCATCGGCTTGCGGTAGCTGCCGAAACCTCCTGTGCGAGTTAGTCGGCGACCGGGCAAAATCCATTCCAGTAGCCGGAGCTTCGGCCCTCCTGCTCGCGTCGCTGGTTTCCCTGCTTCTCACCACGCTCATCGGAGTTCTTCCCCCCATTCCGCTGGCCGATAGTGTTCAGGACGGCTGGCGACAGATCGACTTCCTGTGGCGTGACAATATTGCCAAACAGATATCGGGCTACTCGCTGCTAGGACTGCTCGTGTTGGGGTTGGCTTTCTCGGTGCGCAAGCGAACTCGCTGGCTGCGGTTCGGCAGCTACGGATTCTGGCGAGCCGCGCACGGCGTTCTCGGTGCAGCCGCCTTGCTGGGCGTCATCGTGCATACCGGTTTTCGGATGGGAGCCAACCTCAACTTTCTCCTCAGCAGCGTTCTGCTCGCGGTGGCTATGGTCGGAGCGTTGGCCGGCGTTGCCAGCGGTCTTGAATCTCGCACCCGTGGCGAAGCCGTCAGGCTCATTCGCTCGTGGCGCCCCAAGTTGGCACGTTTACACGTCTGGTTGTTTTGGCCGCTACCGGTACTCCTGGCGATACACATCATCAGCGTCTATTGGTACTGACATGCGGCGCGTCAACGGACAATGGACGATCTTGGTCGCTGTCAACGCCATCCTGGCCGGCTATTTCGGTTGCGCGTTCCTCGCGCCGGCGTCCAGCGTGAAGACGGCGCTGCTGCCAGGAAAAACAACACACGGCCACTATCAGATTGAACTCGACTGCCGTGCATGCCATACACCTGGCGTGGGTGTTCAGCAGGAAGCATGTCTGAACTGCCACCAGCAAGAACTGCGTCTTGCCAACGACACTCACCCGGCGAGCAAGTTCAATGACCCTACGAATGCGGATCGACTGGAGATTCTAGATGCCCGGCAGTGCACGACCTGCCATCGCGAGCATGTGGAGGATCAGACACTAGAGATGGGATTAACCTTGCCATCAGATTATTGTTATCACTGCCACCAAGAGACGCTCGAAGCACGTCCGAGCCATGCCACCTTCGCATTCGACTCCTGCGCGACTTCCGGATGCCACAACTACCACGACAACAGGGCACTCTATGAGAATTTTTTACTAAAGCACTCCGGCGAAGCAGATTTCCTTGACGAGGCGCGGACTGCGGCTCGGCCCCCGGTTGAGACCTCCGGTACGATAGCGCTCTCGATCGCCGAAGCGGATTTCCCTGCTCACGCAACCGATGACAAAATCCTCTCGGACTGGGCGGCCACCCAACATGCGGCCGCCGGAGTGAACTGTCAGGACTGCCACGCGGGTAGCGTGGGCGGTGGCGAGCAAGCCAGCTGGAGCGATCGAGTATCCCACGAGACGTGTGCCACTTGCCATGCCGACCAGGTCAACGGCTTTCTCTCCGGACGGCATGGCATGCGTCTGCGGCAGGACCTACCCGCGATGAAGCCCTCCCTGGCTCGCATTCCGATGCACCGTGCGGCGTGGCATAAAAAACTCGACTGCTCAGCGTGCCACTCCGATCACCGTTTCGACACGCGGTATGCGGCCGTGGAGGCGTGTCTTCAGTGCCACAGTGACGAGCATAGTCTTGCGTTTCAGCAGACAACCCACTTCGCACTTTGGCAACAAGAACTATCCGGCGACTTGCCGGTCGGCTCCGGCGTCAGCTGTGCGACGTGTCACATGCCCAGACGCGAGAACGAGCATGGCGACATCATCGTCGAACACAATCAAAACAACAATCTGCGTCCCAACGAAAAAATGATTCGCGAGGTCTGCATGAACTGCCATGGCTTGCAGTTCTCGCTCGATTCCCTGGCGGACCGAGCTCTGATCGCCCAATGCTATGGAGCGACGCCCTCGGAGCATGTGAAAAGCATCGACATGGCGAAGGCCTGGTTCGATGAAAGGGAGAAGCAAAAACAAGAACGCCTGAAGAGGAGACAGACTCAGTAGGGGACGCTCGAGAGCGCGGAGTAGGGGAGCCCCGATACGCTCGGATCTCCTCTCGATCCGGCGTTGCCGAATGACTCGCTGACATACCGTAACCCGCGGCACGAACGCTGGCACGAGCTAAGCGGGTTTTCTTACTAATGCCAGTCCATCTAACCAACTACAAAGAGAGCACCTTCATGAATTGCAAGCAAAAGAGGCTAAGAATATCGCCATGGTTTCGCCTGGCACTGTTACTTTCCCTAGCTGGCTGTAGCGGCTCGGCCGAGGCGCCTGGCGATTCGCGGGAAGCCGCATCGGGCGTCTCCCATAAAAGCTTTGCCGACGCGGTTCACGCTGTTATGATGGCCGACCGCACGGTCTACGCCACGCATGTGGTAACGCGACTGAAGAAACAGGAGGCGCCCGTATCTCCCAGCGAGTACTGGGAAGACGAAGAACATACGATTCCACTGCCGGCTCAGATGTTCCGCATGGGAGCCACGCTCGTGAGCGAGGATTCGACGGCCGGATTCAGTTATGCGCTCAAGAGCAAGTGGCCACTGAACGAACAAAACAAACCCAAAAGCGATGTCGAAGTCGAGGCGTTGGACTTCTTGGTGGACCACCCGGGCGAAAACTTCTACGGCAAGGAGGAACTAGGAGGCACCGAGTATTTTATTGCCGCGTATGCAGATCGCGCGGTCGCGGAGGCTTGCTGGTCATGCCACAACGAGCACTCCAACCGATTGGACACCTACCCTGAGTTCAAGAAGGATGACGTCATGGGAGGAGTGATCGTACGCATCCCGATGCAGTAGATCCGCCCCGGCCCACAGACAACGGTCCAACCCACGCCACCTACTTACTACTTACTAATCTTATTAGCTGAGGCCAAAATGACACCAGAACAAGTAACCCTAGTGAAGAACAGCTGGGAGCAAGTCAAACCAATTTCAGACCAAGCCGCGGAGCTCTTTTACGGAAGGCTGTTTGAACTCGACCCAACACTGCGCCCGCTGTTTAAGGGAGACATGAAGGAGCAAGGCAAGAAGCTCATGAGCACGATCACGCTCGCCGTCACCTCGCTCGATAGGCTCGAAGATATTGTTCCAGCGCTTGAGAACCTCGGTCGCAAACATGCAGTGGAGTACAAAGTACCTGAATCCAGTTATCAGACGGTGGGTGAAGCCCTCTTGTGGACGCTGGGACAAGGTCTCGGAGACGCCTTCACCGAAGAGGTCAAGGAGGCTTGGACGCTGACGTATGCCACTCTGGCAACAACCATGATCGATGCTTCGAAGGAGGCCACCGGCGCGACGGGTTGATGCGGCCTCCCCAACTTCTTGTAATGCCAACCGAGTTCGTCGTTCAACCTAAACCGTTGCTCAATCGAGCAAGGGCGACGCGCCACTGAACCGGTACGCGCTCTAGAACCGAGTTTGGTACTGCATGTAAAGGAAATCCGCGTCCGCATTGGTCGGGACGCCGGCGGTCGTATCGTAGTAGTCACCGGCATTGAAGAACGAATAGCCAAGCAACACATTGTGGCGTGGATTGACGTTGACGGTGAACAACAAATCGATCTCGTGTCCTAGTTCCCTGTCACCCGCTGCGTTGGCCGCGTTGAACGGCGCCATCGTCACGTTGTAGGGCGTGGTGGCCTGGTCCAGGAAGAAGTAATGATACCACAGCAAAAAATTGACTTTCTTGCCGATCGGCGTGATGAACTGGAAATTCACGTCGTTTAAGTTCCGACGTCCGAATAGATCCATCAAGCCGTTGTACTTGTGGGCTAGAGGGAAGAGATGATGGAAACCGTTGTCACCGGTGGCAACAAAGTTCCCGTTACCTCCCGATGCCCAGTCGTACCAGCCCCAGATCGTTGGCTTCCACTCCTTGCCACCCACGACACACAGATTCAGTTGGCGGCCAATCCCGGCGGTCATGAAGCCGGCGCCATGCTCGCTGTTGTTCGAATTCTGTCCGAACTGAACGCCCCCTTCCAACTCGTAAAGGAACTCATCGCCTTTGCCGGCGACCCGACCGCCAATCGTATGGTACGAGAAATTGAGGGTTTCGTCGTCAAAGCCGAGATAGTACGTGTCGAGCTGACCAACATCGAGTCCCTTGCGGGTCATGTACGTTCCGTAGAAGTGCTGATTGGTGTTGGCACTATCCCACTGGTTGCTACCTGCGGTGGCAGCCACACGCGCGACCGGATTGGTGTAGAAACCATCCACGTCCCAGTCGCTGCTCTTGTAAGTCAAACGGTAACCGTCAAACGTTCGGCGGGTGTTGGCCCAGTCGAGCGGCGAGACCAACCGCTGCGCGCCCAGCAACAACTCTTGTCGTCCTAGTCTGGCGGACAACTGCCCTGACTCGCCTTCCAACAATTTGACGTCGAAGAACAAATTCTGCGCGTCACCTCGATTTTCCTCGATGGGACGTGGATTGAAGGTTTCGCCGCCGGAGTCCGCATAGAGATACTCTCCGTAGAAACGCACGTAGTCGTTAATCCGGTAGTTGGCAAACAGCCGCACTCGGCTCAACCAGAACTCGTCGTCCACGCCAGTCAAACCGAGCCCACGATGGTTGTTTTCGTGGTGATAACGAGAACGATATTCGCCTCCGATATCAATCTTACCATCGGCGATCCCCTTGAACTGATCCCCCAGATAGTACGGGCCATCATAGAGCCGATCATCCAGGTATCTAAAATCGTTGGCGAAGAAGAGCCCTTTGTAAGCGCCCCTCATGGCGGCAGCTAGATCCTCCGTCTTTTTCTTATCAGCACAGGCGCAATAGCAGGTCGAGGCCGACCAAACTTCGGGCTCCGCCGCCGGCGCTGCCGGTTGAGGTGCTTCGGTGACCGTCGGCGCGGGCTCTTGGTCCGATGCGCTGGTTTCAGTGTCCGCGACGGCAGCCTCCTGGGCGAGCAGTGGACCGGCAGTATAGATAGCGCCTCCCAGGGCGATTGTCGCCCCAAGGTTGCGCAAGTGCAAACAAAATCTCATGGCAGTTACTCCATCCATGGAGGTTCGTGAGTTGCTGACGTGGTTGCAGCAAAATATGGATCTGTCCGAGGCTGGATTCCTTTTTCACCGCCAACTAAAAGAGATCGAGCTGCAGTTATGTAGGATTTCCCAAAAATTTGGGCTCTGGCGGCGGTTATCGTCGTAAGGACCGACGGGACTACAGCGAACGGCCCGCTGACTTCATAGGCTCGCTAACCGATAATTCCGGTACAAGCAAATGCTCGATTCCGTGGCTGTCAGTGCTTAAGGATTCAGCAGCCGCCACACGCCGGCAGGATGGGCATTAAATTGCACCAAATTTTCTCCAGCGAGCTAAAGACGCGATACGAGACCTAATCGGACACATACGTCCACTTTTGCGCCCTAGCGGCTTACTCATCCCGAGCGAAGCAGTTTCGTGGCACGACAAGTGCTTTAGGTCAATCGAGCGGGTGGTTTTGGTTCCGGTCGCGGAAAACGTGCAGGCCCGAAAGATGCGAAGCTCTGCATTGGGCCGCTCCCTCAATCGCGGGTTCGTTCCCTTTCCAACTGCTCTCCTTTTCCCAGCACTACCGACTCTCCCCTGTTCTTTTTCGTTAGACGACGGCCGAGTCTGTCGGCAAATTAGCCCTGTTAGCGGAGCCCCTTGTCTTGATAACTACCTTGTCAAAACGTCTCGCACTGTTATCCCTGCTCTATCTGGTACTGTCCGGATGTGGAGGCTCCGAGATCACATTGGAAGATCTTGAATCGGCTGCTGCATCGATCGACACATCCAAGCTAGATATCGACTCCGGCGCTGCCTCACAAACAGCCTTGCTGAATGTCGAAAAGCCCTCACTTAAATTTGGTTTTATCAAGCTCACCGATTGCGCCCCTCTGGTGATCGCCAAGGAGAAAGGCTACTTCGACGACGAGGGACTCAACGTCGAAATCGAGGCGCAATCTAACTGGAAAGTATTGCTGGATCGAGTCATCGACGGACAACTCGACGGCGCGCACATGCTGGCTGGGCAGCCGATCGGCGCAACCATCGGTTTTGGCACCAAAGCCCACATCATTACCGCCTACAGCTTGGACTATAACGGCAATGGCATCACGGTCAGTAATGCGATCTGGAAACAGATGCAGGAGAACGACGCGTCATTAAAAAGCCCTCAGCCCGAACATCCCATTTCAGCTGCCTCGCTCAAACCCATCGTCGACGAGTACAGGCAGGCGGGCAAAGACTTCAACATGGGAATGGTGTTCCCAGTCAGCACGCACAACTACGAGATTCGATATTGGCTCGCCGCGTCAGGAATTCACCCGGGCTTTTACACGGCAGAGAACATCACCGGTACGGTGGACGCGGATGTGATCTTGTCGGTAACGCCGCCTCCCCAAATGCCATCGACTCTCGAGGCCGGAACCATACTTGGCTACTGCGTTGGGGAACCATGGAATCAGCAAGCGGTGGTCAAAGGGATTGGAGTCCCCGTGACGACCAACTACGACATCTGGAAAAACAATCCGGAGAAAGTTTTTGGTGTCACCGCTCATTGGAATGAAAAGTATCCCAATACGCACCTGGCGGTCATCAAGGCGCTCATTCGTGCTGGCAAGTGGCTGGACGAAACCGGAGCCGACGGCACGCTGGTCAATCGCCAGGAAGCAGCGCGTATTCTTAGCGGCAAGGACTATGTCGGCGCCGATGAAGACGTGATCGACAACAGTATGACCGGCACGTTCGTCTTTCAAAAAACCGATGTGCGGCCCATGCCGGACTTCAATGTCTTCTTCAAGTACTACGCCAGCTATCCGCATTTTAGTGATTGCATCTGGTTCCTGACCCAAATGCGTCGTTGGGGACAGATCACGGAATCCCAACCGGCCGAGTGGTACGCCGAGAGGGCAAAAGAAATCTACAAGCCGGAGATTTACCGAACGGCAGCCATGATGCTGGTATCCGAGGGCAAACTCGATGAAAGCGATATCCCACCGCCTGACTACGACGGATATCGTCCACCGACTACCGACTTCATAGACGGCAAGCTGTTCGATGCCAAGGCACCGATCGACTACATCAACAGCTTCCAGATTGGAAACAAGGATTAAGTGGGGACCTGAGCGCAGGGACGCGCTCTTTTGAGTTCTCATTTCGAATTCACAGTTGGCAAGCCGCCCTGGCAGGGTGGTTCAAAGATTGGAGATGAGCAGTCATGAATTGGCGAGGCGGATTTCTCAAGTTCTGCGCGGTGACGGGGTTACCGGTGTTGGAACCTTTCGTGAGGCTTGCTTTTGGCGAGGATCCCAAGGAGCAATTCAGAGAGATCGCCAAGTTCGTCTTGTTGCCGTCTTTGGCCATCTTGGTTTTTCTCGCTGCCTGGTCGGTAGCTGCCCGCGCCATCGTCACGGACAGCATGCGGCTCCCGAGTCCCAGCTCGACATGGGCTGCGGGCCAGGAACTGATCGCCATGCACTTCGCTCAAAGCGCCGAAAACGCGATCAAAAAGAAGGAAAAGCTGCAGGACGCCGTCACCCTGTTTGCCGTGGCGCTCGCAACGGAAAAGAAGGCGGCGGTCGCCAGCGATCCTGGCGTCCGGGGAAAACTGCTGTCCAACGCACTGGTGCTCAAGAAACAGGCTGTCGAAGCGGCCAACTATCGCGTCTCTAGTGCTCCGACTTTCGTTAATCAAATATTTACCAGCCTTAAAACGGTCTTCTTTGGATTTGCGATCGCCACGGTGATCGCGGTGCCGCTAGGTGTCCTGTGTGGCATGAGCCCTTGGTTTAACGCCGCGCTGACCCCGTTTATTCAAGTTTTCAAACCCGTTAGTCCTCTGGCTTGGTTGCCTCTGGCCGGCTTGGTCATCATCTGGGCATACAGCAGCTATGCGCCGGGCGAAACGTTCTTTCCGAAAGCGTTTCTGATCTCCGCGGTAACTGTCTCTCTGTGTTCACTTTGGCCGACCTTGGTAAATACGACGCTCGGTGTCGCCAGCGTCGACAAGGACTACATGAATGTGGCTCGCGTTCTGAAGCTTTCCTGGTCGCAACGACTTTTCAAAATTATTCTTCCAGCCAGTCTGCCGCTGATGTTCGCTGGCTTGCGTATCAGTCTGGGCGTGGGCTGGATGGTGCTGATCGCGGCCGACATGCTTGCCCAGAATCCCGGGCTGGGCAAATTCGTATGGGATGAATTCCAAAACGGCAGCAGCGTCACGTATGCGCGAATCGCCTTCAGTGTCATTGTGATCGGATTAATTGGCCTGGCTCTGGATCGAGCGATGATTTGTCTGCGGAACCTGGTCAGCTTTGGTAACCCCGCGGCGGCTTAGCAGCCCTGCCCAAAAAAAGTGTCAGACCCTTTGGAGACCCTGCTGAAACATTGGAAAAACGAACGGTCTGAGAGGGTCAGGCACCTGTTTCTGGCAGGCCGTTAGGGCCGAGTCCATGGATTCATCGATATGAGTACCGCAGTTTTATCCGCACCACGTGCCGAGCCTCAGAACACCGAGCCGCCTCCGAAACCGATTATCTCGATGCGCGGTGTTTGCAAAGCCTATGGAAGCGGCGAGACGCGCACGGAGGTGCTGTCCAACATCAACTTGAATTTGCGTGAGGGCGAGTTCCTGGCAATCGTCGGTTTTTCCGGCAGTGGCAAGACAACTTTCACGCAGTTATTGGCCGGCCTTCAGCTGCCCGACGCCGGTGAAATCAACATGGCTGGCAAGCCGGTTATCGGCCCTGGACCGGAACGCGGTCTAGTCTTCCAAAACTACTCGCTCCTACCCTGGCTAACGGTGCGAGGCAATATCGCGTTGTCGGTCGATCGCGTTTTCGCCCATTGGAAGAGAGCCAAGCGGCGTGAACACGTGGATCGATTCATTGAGATGGTCGGTCTCAGCCACGCCTCCCATCGACGGCCTCATGAACTGTCCGGTGGCATGCGACAACGGACTTCTCTGGCCCGAACGCTGGCTATGAAGCCCCAGGTTTTACTGTTGGACGAGCCCCTGTCTGCCCTGGACGCGCTAACGCGCAGCGTGATGCAGCAAGAGATATTAAACATCTGGGCGGAAGAGAAGCAAACCTGCCTGATGATCACGAACGATGTCGACGAGGCGATCATGGTCGCTGACCGAATCATCCCTCTCAATCCCGGGCCTGGGGCTTCACTTGGCCCGGCTTTTACCGTCTCGCTAGATCGCCCGCGAGACAAGACCGCGCTCAATCATGACGACCATTTTAGGGGCTTGCGCAACGCGGTGACCAACTACCTGGTCGCAGTGCGGCAAAAATCTCGTGCAGACGAGGCTCTGGCAACGTCCGCGCCGGCCGTGCAGCTACCCGATATCGAGCCCCGGGATTTGTCACCGCCGAGCAAAGCCATTTTTTCCCTGCCAGCGACCGGATCGTAAAGGAGTTTGATCATGGCCGGCTACATTGAGATGTTTCGTCTTGGGAAGACGTACGATACCCCCAACGGTCCCGCCGTCATCGTGGAGGATTTCTCGCTCGATATGGCCAGAGGCGAATATGTTTGCCTGCTCGGGCATAGCGGTTGCGGCAAAAGCACGGTTCTGACCATGGTGGCTGGACTGAATGCGATTACCACTGGCGGTGTCGTGATTGCCAATCGCGAGATAGACGGACCGGGACCGGACCGAGGCGTCGTTTTTCAATCACCCTGCCTGATGCCTTGGATGACCGCCTTCGAGAACGTCATGCTGGGCGTCAAGCAAGTCTATCCACACGCGACCAAGAGCGAGCGACATGACATCGTCGCTTACTACCTGACGCTAGTCGGCCTCGGCAACAGTCTGCACAAGCGCGCCTGCGAACTCAGTCAGGGGATGCAACAACGCGTAGGTATTGCCAGAGCATTTGCGTTGAAGCCCAGAATGCTGTTGCTCGATGAGCCCTTCGGCATGCTCGACTCGTTGACTCGGATGGAATTGCAAGAAATTCTGCTTGAGGTCCTGACGCGTGACCGCGTGACGACGCTGATGATCACTCACGACGTCGACGAAGCCCTGTTTATGAGTGACCGTGTGGTCATGATGACCAATGGTCCCCGAGCGCGAGTCGGTGCGATCTTCGAGATGCCCTTCGAAAGACCTCGTGTTCGCTCGGCAGTACTCGAGCATCCTGATTACTACAACCAGCGTGAACAGATGCTTTCGTTCCTAGAAGAACAGGATCAAAAGAAATTAAAGGAAGACGTAGAGAAGTTGGATTCCAAGCGACGGCAGGAAGCCTGTGAGAAGGACGAAGTGCTCACCTGACATCTAAGCCCCGACCACTCCATCATCCAGCGGCCATCATTGCCATGCCTGAATCTACTTGTTCGCCTCCAGCCAATCGCTTTCTCAGTGACGTACGCGTTGCCTCTATCGAAAGCGGTGAACCGGCCGCCCAGTTCGGTGACGCGCTAGTCGACGGCGCGGTAGCGGAATGTGCCGAGCGCGGGTTTCCCATTGTCGTGGCAGAGGAAGAGGAACCCCAGATCGCCGTCCTTTGCATTCCGGTTTTTTGCTCGGGTCAGCTGACGTCGGTGGTTGCCTTGAAGGTCGGCGACGACGACGCTCGGGTTCAGGCGTCGCCTCCGATCGGTGTGCTGGAGGTTTGGCAACCAATAGGCAGATACCGAGAACTGAACCTGACCAGCGGTTACTTTGGTCAGCTCGATCGCTTTCAAAACGTCAGCTCCTTCGTGCGTTTCGAAAAAGGCATGGGATTGCCCGGTCAAGTCTGGGCGTTCGGCCACGCGATCATTCACGATGATCTCCGTAACCATCCTGGTTTTCTGCGAGCCGCCGGGGCCTCCGCAGACGCGTTGACGACGGCGATCGGTATTCCTGTCGTTCGCGGCGATTTCATTGCGACCGTGGTTCTGATCAGCAGCAAGACGACACCTTTGGCCCGAGGTTTCGAAGTTTGGACTGCTGGCGAAGACACCTTCGAACTGCAAGCCTGCTCCTACGCGGAGACCAACGATTCGATCGCGTTGGCCGAGGGCACCCGCGTGCGTTCCGGCACAGGTGTGCTGGGACAGGTTCAATCGTCCGGACAAGCGATTTTGAGCGACCGTCCTGAACTGATTAACTCCGGTCGACCCGATCATGGCGGCGGTGAGATCGGCGGTGTTCTCGCCATCCCCGTGTTCGAGTCCGACAAGCTCTCCAGCGTGACCTCGTTACTGTTCTAGATGACTACGTCTGCCCCCACCACCGAACCCGAAAGTGACTTCATCCGTCAACTGCTCGACGAGCAGGCTCAGTTGACGGCGGTAGAGCAATTCAGCGCTGCTAGCCAGGCGGGCCAGCTGACCGACGATCCCGCGCAAGCTCGCTACTACCAATCGCTTCTGCCCGCGACACAGCCGTCACCGGGCCAACAGTATTCTTTCGAAGTCGATCTCGATGCTTGCAGCGGATGCAAAGCATGTGTGGTCGCGTGCCACACGCTCAACGGTCTGGAGGAAGACGAGAGCTGGCGTCGCGTCGGCGCGATAACCATTGGCGGGCCCGAGCCCGAAATCAGGCATGTCACCACGGCCTGTCATCACTGTGAGGACCCCGGCTGCCTCAACGGTTGTCCCGTCATGGCCTACGAGAAAGATCCGCTCACCGGCATCGTCCGTCACCTGGACGACCAGTGTATCGGATGTAAATACTGCACCATGACGTGCCCCTATGAAGTCCCGCAGTATTCCAGTCGGCTCGGGATCGTTCGCAAATGCGATATGTGTCAGCAACGTCTAAGCGTCGGAGAAGCGCCCGCCTGCGTGCAAGCTTGCCCTAACGAGGCGATTGCAATCCGCTTGGTCGATATTCAATCGAAGGAGTTTCCGGCCGGCGAGCGGTTAGCACCCGGCGCTCCGGTTTCGACCCTGACACGTCCTTCCACCAGCTATGTCGGAGCGGCAGCCGAGCAGATGGCCTCGGCGGGTACTCCGCACGATGCGATGCTGGATACTCCGGCGGAATCGCACTGGCCGCTCGCGGCGATGTTGGTTGCTACCCAAATCTCCGTCGGGATTCTTGTCGTCGAGCGCACCGCGGCACTCGTGACCAACTCGACAGCCTCGTCTTTCACAACGCAGACGGCGACCTTGGCTGCTCTGATTCTTTGTCTAGTCGGGATGGGAGTGGCTCCGCTGCACCTCGGACAACCCTTGCGAGCTTGGCGCGTCTTTCTCGGACTCAAGACCAGTTGGCTCAGCCGTGAAGCGGTTCTGCTGGGACAGTATGCTGGTCTGCTCGCGCTGACCACCACGCTGCTGTGGATGCCTCGCTGGCCGTTTGACGCGCCCGAATTTTTATCCCTCCTTTCAGCTCCCTGGGTCGCGAACTTGGCCCTCGGATTGACGCTGGCAACCGGGCTTGCTGCGCTCTTCAGCAGCGCGATGATATACATCGTGACAGGGCGTCTGCTTTGGCGCCGCTGGCGAACACTCCTTCGATTCCTCGGCACAGCCGTCGTTGCCGGCCCGGCATGGCTAGCTGGCTTGCTGGCCTTCACGGGCGAGAGTCCTCAGTCGGTGCCATGGTGGTTGCTGGCTTCGGCTTGGTTGGTGGGTGCGAAATTCACTTGGGAGTGGACCATCCTGCTGGGCCGAGAGCGCGAAACCGACGCGGAGACTGACCGCCGCTCGCGACGACTCGTGGCAAGGCAATTGCCCAAGCTGAAGTGGCTTCGAGTTGCGTTGGCCATCGGGTCATGCGGGCTATTGGCAGGTGCCGGCTTGCTAGGCTCAGCGATCTCGCCGTCGCTGACGGCACTGGTCATCGGCATCGCCCTGCTGCTACTTACGGCGGGCGAGTACTGCGAACGTTTGTTGTATTTCTCCAGTGTCGTCTACGATCGCATGCCGGGGGCGCTCCGATGAGTAGAGCACCAACGACTCAGCAGCCCAAGTTGCCACCGCTACTTCAGCGGCGCAGCGGCGCCATGACGCGTGAACTGTTGCTTCAGCCTGGCTCTTACGGGCTCGGCATGACACACCAGACGCTGCTTCCAGATACGACGACCACGGCTGTGTGCGGATACTGTGCGACCGGCTGCGGGTTGCGTTTACATCTGCGCCAGGGAGAAGCCGTCGGGCTGACTCCAGAAACGGACTACCCGGTCAATCTCGGCATGGCCTGCCCCAAAGGCTGGGAGGCGTTGCGGGTTCTGCAATCAGAGGACCGAGCAACCCACCCGCTACTGCGCGATGCTGGCGGAGAACTCCGGCGTCTATCATGGGATGACGCGTTAAAGGAATTCTGCAGCCGCTTTAAGGCAATTCAATCCCAGCATGGCAAGGACTCGGTCGCGTTTCTGAGCACGGGACAGATCGCGACTGAGGAAATGGCCTTCCTGGGAGCTCTGGCCAAGTTTGGCATGGGGCTCAAGCATGGTGACGGAAACACGCGGCAGTGTATGGCGACGGCGGTTACCGCATACAAGGAGTCATTCGGATTCGACGCACCGCCCTATACTTACGACGATTTTGAACAGAGCGACTGTCTGGTGTTCATCGGTTCCAACCTGTGCATCGGTCACCCCATCATGTGGGAACGCGTCCTCAGAAATCGGCGAAGTCCGGAGATCATCGTCATCGATCCTCGGAGAACGGAAACCGCGATGGCGGCAACTCAGCACCTGCAGTTGAGGCCTAAAAGCGATCTGGTTCTGCTGTACGCGATAACCCAGCACTTGATTGCCAGCGGCCTGGTCGATCACGACTTCGTCACCAACCACACGAGCGGTTATCCGGAGTTTCAGCAGCACGTCGAATCCTTTACACCGGACGTCGCATCGAAACTGACCGGGCTATCCGCAGATCAGATTCGCCGAGCCGCGGAAGCGATCGGGACAGCTTCGGCGGCGTCGCTCTGGTGGACCATGGGCGTCAACCAAAGCTACGAAGGCGTTCGAACGGCCCAGGCCATTATCAATATCGCATTGATCACAGGCAACGTCGGAAAGCCGGGCACGGGCGCCAATAGTATCACCGGCCAATGCAATGCGATGGGTTCCCGACTTTGGAGCAATACGACGAACCTTTTCGGGCATCACCAGTTCGACAACTGCGATCATCGACAAAAAGTCGCCGACGCACTTCGGATCGACGTCGATCGCATTCCCCGGGAAGGCAGTTGGTCCTACGATCGCATCATCGAAGGTATCCGCCGCCAAGAAATACGAGGACTGTGGGTGATTGCCACCAATCCCGCCCACAGCTGGATCCATCAAAGTGATGTACGGGAACTGCTAGGCCAACTGGACTTCTTGGTCGTCCAAGACATGTACTCCTCCACCGAATCTGCACAACACGCCGACTTGGTACTGCCTGCGGCCGGATGGGGCGAGAAGGAAGGGACACTGATCAACAGCGAACGTCGCTATGGCCTTCAGCGCCGCGTGCGGCCCGCCCCGGGTGAGGCCCTAGCGGATTTCCAGATCTTCCGCGCCATCGCCCACTACTGGGGCGTGGGCGATATGTTCGACGAATGGACCGATCCTGAAGCTGTCTTCCGCATCATGCAGCGGGCGAGCCGCGGTCAGCCGTGCGATATCACGGGCATCGCCGGATACGAGCAAATCGATCGCTGTGGAGGGGTTCAGTGGCCCTGGACCGAACGCGATGCCGCAGAGCAACCGGCGCCCGCCACCCAGCGTCGACTCTTTGAGGACGGACGTTTCTATACCCCTGATGGTCGAGCCAAGCTCATCGTGGATTCCATTGCCTCGATGCCCGAAGCGCCCGACCAGCGGTATCCCATCCTCTTGCTGACTGGTCGCGGTTCGGTAAGTCAATGGCATACTCAAACTCGCACCAGCAAAAGCCCGATTCTGCGCAAGCTTTACCCCAACGATCCCTATATAGAAATCAACCCGGAGGATGGATCCCAACTGGGAATAGGCAGCGGGCAAACCGCCAGAGTCATCTCGCGCCGCGGTCAGGCCAAAGTCACTGTCCTACTGACTCCAACCATCCCCGCGGGCCAGGCGTTCATGCCGATGCACTACGAGTCGACCAATCTGTTGACCCTCAGTCACTTTGATCCTTACAGCCGGCAACCAAGCTACAAGGACTGCGCGGTGCGAATCGAGCCGGCCGATCGCAAGTAACGTTCCTGAGTACTCCGACATGTCAGACGAACCATTCAACGAAGCACAAAAACAGTATTTATCCGGATTCGCTTATGGATCCGACGTAGCGCGAGCCATCAGCAAATTACCGGTCCTGAGCAACAGTGCTCGGACCGGCAACACGGTATCGCTTGGAACAGGCCCCGCTACTGTCGATGGAAACGAGCTGCCAGCCGCGCCGGAACTCTCCGCGTATCAAGCCCAGGATCGCACAATCGAATCGGGCAAAAAGTTGTCGGCTGAGGAGCAGGCCAAAAGAGACAAGAACCCACTGGACATGTGGGATGAAATCGCATCGCGTTCGGCCTCCGGCGAATTCCCGAAGGGAACCGATGTGTTTCTCACCAAGTTCCACGGTCTATTCTATGTCGCTCCTGCGCAAAACGCATTCATGTGCCGCATGCGGATTCCCGGCGGAGAAATGTACGCGCACCAACTCGAGGGGCTCGCTGATTTGACCGACCGGTCCGCCGGTGGCTACATCGACATCACTACGCGTGCCAATCTACAGCTCCGCGAGATTCCTGCTGATCAAGCCATGAACATCCTTTACGGCTTGCGAGAACTCGGAATCGTCAGTCTCGGTGCGGGCGGTGACAACATACGTAACGTAACAGCCAGCCCGCTCAGCGGCATCGACCCGGATGAACTGATCGAAACGCTACCGATCGCCAAGCGGATGCATCACTACATTCTCAACCATCGTGAGATGTACGGTCTGCCGCGGAAGTTCAATATCGCCTTTGACGGAGGCGGCCGGATCAGCGCGCTCGACGACACCAATGACATTGGTTTCCACGCTGTGCGTCTAGTCGAGAATTTGCCTGACCAAGACACTCCCGCCGGTATCTACTTCCGATTAACGCTTGGTGGTATTACCGGCCATCGGGATTTTGCGCGCGGGACGGACGTTCTACTGACCGCGGCAGAAACGTTGGACGTTGCCGGTGCGATCGTGCGCGTCTTCGTCAAAAACGGGGACCGAACCGATCGCAAAAAGGCGAGACTGAAGTATGTGCTCGACGCCTGGGGCTTCGATAAATTTCTCGCCGAAGTCGAGACCGAACTGGGCTCCACACTTCGCCGGGTCGACCGGTCCCGCTGGGAGCGACCGGACGTCGAAGACCGCATGGCCCATGTCGACTTCCACCGTCAGAAACAGGCCGGCAAGAACTACGTTGGGGTCGTCTTTCCCGTTGGCCGCATGACCAGCGACCAGGCGCGCGGCCTCTCGGAGCTCGCCAGGCGTTATGGATCTGGGCGGATCTGTTTGACAGTTTGGCAGAACCTGTTGATCCCCGATATCGCCGATGCCGACATCCCTACGGTCCAGTCGGAGATCATCGCCATGGGCCTGGACCACCGCGCTAGCAGCTTCCGAGCCGGTTTGGTTGCGTGTACCGGTTCGGCGGGTTGCAAGTTCGCCGGGGCCGATACGAAACGCGACGCAATCGAGCTGGCCGGATTCCTGGAACAACAACATCAACTCGATTCGCCGATCAACATTCATGTGACCGGTTGTCATCATAGCTGTGCTCAACACTACATCGGAGACATTGGTTTAATCGCTACCCAGGTCGAAGTAGGTGAGGAGACAGTCGATGGTTACCACATCCATGTCGGCGGAGGATGGGGGGACAATCAGCGTATCGCGAGGTTAATATTCTCATCGGTTGCCAAAGACGACGTGGCGCCGTTGGTTAGCGACTTGATTCGGGGTTATCTGGAAGCTCGCGAATCGGTGGCGGAAACCTTCGCCAGTTTCGCGGCCCGAAAAACGGACGAAGAATTGAAGGAGCTCTGTAGCGCCGCGGCAGCATCCTGATGTTGGCGTGGAATAAGCCACACTCGCGACTGGCAATTCAACAACTTAAGATCAGCCGGGACTGGCGGCCCGGCAGACCGAATAAATCGAGAAGACTAGTGCTTTGTCAACACTAAAGATTTGGGTAAAGGGGTCAGGAGTCAATTG
>JANQJJ010000493.1 GCA_028281725.1 Pirellulaceae bacterium
TGGACCGCACGTGGCCAGATGCGAGAGACGGCCGGGGATCTGGGGCAAGCCCTGCAGAACTACCAGCAGAGTCTGGCCATCAACAGCCTGCAGCCTGACCTGTACCAGCGGGTGGCGTCGCTCAACGTCAAAATCGCTCAAAACACGATCTCCGGTGCACCGGCGGGCGGCTGGACCGTCCAGAATCCGCAGGCCGGTGGGGCCGCTCGGTACTAATTCTCCGGTCACTGGGCATCGACCCAGGCATCCTGCAGGAGCCGACTGGCACATCGCCACAACGTAGCAAGCACGCTCCCATCGCGCCGCAGCCCCTGAAATTCAGAGGGTTTCGCAAGCATCAGCGTGTGAGCCACCAAGGCCCCTGACTCACCGTGCGAACCCGACCGCATACCGTCTCTGTCGGCTCGGCCCTGGGTTACCTTTTCTCCCGTTCTTCCGTGGTTCTGGGATGATCCGTAGAATAAGGCACTTGGTTAAGGTGAGAAGATTCTATCTAGGACATTTAGGCCATGGCCACTCAAATCGCTCAAGAGCGTATCTTCAATTTCTCTGCGGGACCCGCCGTACTCCCGGTCCCCGTTCTTCAGCGAATTCAAGAGGAGATTCTCTGTTTGCCGGGCGCCGGAGCGTCGATTTTGGAGATTTCACACCGCAGCCGGCAGTACATCGCCATTCAGGAACAGGCGAAAGCCAGGCTGCAGCGTCTGCTGGGACTCGGCGAAGACCATGAGGTCCTTTTTCTACAAGGTGGCGCGCGCCTCCAGTTTTCCATGGTGGCCATGAACCTGTTGGGCCGCGCTGAACCGGCCGCCCAATACGTCTTGACCGGCTCGTGGGGAAAGAAGGCCCTTGAGGAAGCTCGGCGGCACGGCGCCGTCGACGTGATCTACGACTGCAAAGAAACCAACTACGATCGGCTCCCCTCGCCTGGCCAGCTGGCCTTCAATCCGGACGCTTCGTATGTTCATATCACCAGCAACGAAACAATCCAGGGGGTTCAGTATCCGGGCGATCTCGACACCGGCGCGGCGCCGTTGGTGTGCGACGCGTCGAGTGACTTTCTGTACCGGCCTTATGACATCAGCCGCTATGGCCTGATGTACGCCTGTGCTCAAAAAAATGCGGGTCCGGCGGGTGTGACCGTCGCGATCATCAGGAAGGATCTGCTCGACCGATCGTCCGACGAGCTTCCCGGCTATCTGAGTTACAAAAACCATGCCGAAGCCGACTCCATGTGGAACACGCCCCCCACGTTTGCCGTGTATGTCCTGGGGCTGGTAACCGAATGGCTGGAAGACACGGTGGGCGGGCTGGACAAGATGTATCAGCAAAATCAACTTAAGGCCAAACTGCTGTATGACGTGCTCGACGAATTCCCCGAGGTCTATAGGGGCCACGCCCAAAAACAAGATCGATCCCTGATGAACGTTACCTTCCGATTTAGCAGCGAAGAAGCTGAGAAGAGATTCCTGTCCGGTGCGTCCGAACATGGCATGGGTAACTTGAAAGGGCACCGCAGTGTAGGCGGAATTCGCGCGAGTATCTACAACGCAATGCCCGTGGAGGGCGTTCAAGCACTGGCTAGCTACATGTCCGACTTTGCCAAGCAGAGCGTTTGACGCAACCGGTATGGGCGCGGTCGACTGGAGGCGACCGCCCCGGCGCAGCCAATCGCCGGCCTGGAATCCATGGTAGTTCACCACCGGCCAGGCGCAAGCCCTTCCAGCAACATGCACCGGACCACAGTCGCGGCGACGCGTACCGGTCGCTGCGGCAACTCCCCGGCAGAGCACAGCTCACGATTTAAACCTCACAATCCAGCAGACTACGCAATAAAGGCTCAGTAGCTCATGACAAAGTTCCGCATTGGTGTTCTCGATCCGATTGCCAGCGAAGGCCTGGAGCTGCTCAGAGCAGCCAGCGATTTTGAATTCGAGGAGCGCGTGGGGCTGAAGGGGGACGAACTACGCAGTAGCTTGGCCGATTTCGATGGAGTCATTATCCGTAGTGGTGTCAAAATCACGGCCGAATCGCTTACGGGCAACCGGCGGCTGAAAGCCATCGTGCGCGCCGGCGTCGGGACCGACAACATCGACAAAGAAGCCGCGACCCGCCTGGGCATCGTGGTCATGAACACGCCCTCGGGAAATACGCTTTCTACCGCCGAACACGCGTTTGCTTTGATGCTGGCTTTATCGCGTTCGGTCGCTCCGGCCTACGCGGGCCTGTGCAATGGCAAGTGGGATCGCAAGCTGTATATGGGAACGCAGCTGGCCGATAAAACGCTGGGGATCGTCGGACTGGGGCGAATCGGCAGGGAAGTTGCCTTGAGAGGCTTGGCATTCCGGATGCGCGTGATCGCCTACGACCCGTTCTTAACGGACGAGCAGGCGACCAAACTGGGGATAGAGCGAGTCGAAACCGTGGCGGAGATGCTTCCCAAGGTGGACTACCTCACGGTACACACCCCGCTGACTGGCGAGACCAAGCACTTAGTGGGAAAGAAAGAATTGGCCTCGCTCAAGCCGGGAATTCGCCTGATCAATTGTGCTCGCGGCGGCATCTATGACGAAGCGGCGCTGGTCGAAGGGCTAAAAAATGGTCAGATCGCCGGCGTGGCGCTCGACGTGTTTGAAAGCGAACCGTGTACCGACAGCCCGCTGTTCGGCATGCCCGGTGTCGTTTGCACACCACACTTGGGAGCCAGCACCGAAGAAGCGCAAACCCAAGTTGCCGTCGAGGGCATCCAGCTGCTGCTGAACTACCTCGGTACCGGCGAAATCCGGCATGCGGTCAATGTCGCCGCGCTGGATCCCAAAACACTCGCTTCGCTTCGTAGCCAGCTCGATGTGGCTTACCGGCTCGGCCTGCTGGTCAGCCAATGGCATGGTGGTGCCGTCGCCGGCTGTAATCTGACCTATCGTGGCAATGTCGCCGACCGCGATACCAAACTGCTTACCAATGCGTTCTGCGTCGGGCTGATGGAGCGCTCGCTCGAGGAGGACATCAACATCATCAACGCCGAGATGCTGCTTCGCGAACGCGGTATCGAACTGAACGAGAATCGCAGCCATGAAATGGGCGCCTTTAGTTCTTCCATTACCGCGGAAGTCCATGGAGGTCAGCGTAAGGTCAAGGCGGCTGGCACGGTCTTCGGACATCATATGCCGCGACTGGTGATGCTCGACGACTATCGGCTCGAAGCCTACATCGACGGGAATCTGCTGATTTTTACTCATCAGGATGTACCAGGTATCATCGGCAAAGTGGGGACGGCCTTCGGCCAACATGAAGTCAACATCGCGCAAATGGCGGTCGGACGCGGCGGCAACCAGCCCGGTGGCCACGCGATCGGCGTGCTGAACCTGGACAGCCAGCCCACTCAGGATGCTTTGGATGATATGTTGGCCATTGATGCCATCGATAAGATTCAAACTATTGAGCTGCCGCCCGCCGGCCAACTACCGGTCTGGTTGCAGTAGCACACTGGGTGCTTTCAAGCTGGGTGCCTTCAGGCTAGAGGTTCGCGCCGGATAGCCCAAGCCTTTCCGGCAAATCCTTCCTATGAGTATCGACGGAACTCACCGCTGTGGCGTTTGTCGCTCCTACGTCGACGACGAAGACCTGTTTTGCGCCAACTGCGGCACCGAAAACATCGTAGTCGGCAACGCGGCCCAGCGGATCGAACATACCGCCAGTCACCACAGTTTTGACTGCAGATCGTGCGGTGCGTCGATGAGCTACGATGCCTCGGCGCAGGCGCTACGGTGTCCGTTCTGTGGCGGTACGCAAATGGATGAGCGGCAGGGAGTTCGTTCGGTCCTGCCCGAAGGCGTCGTTCCAATCCAAATCACGCGCGCTGAGGCCGACGCTATTCTACGGAAGTGGCTGGGCAATGGCTTCTGGCGACCGGCCGACGCGGCCCGAGCAGCCCGCATTGGCGAAATCGCGGCGGTCTATGTGCCTTACTGGGTTTTTGAGGCATCGACCGACACGATGTGGACGGCCGATTCTTCACCGGCTCCAGCCGGAAGTCGCGGAGACTGGTATCCCGTCAGTGGAGAAAACTCATCCCACTACGATGGCATCCTGATCGGCGGCAGCCGTATCCTGACACCACAGGAAACCGCATCGATCGCACCGTTTCACATCGACAGCGCCGTGCGTCCCTCTCAGATTGATCTTACTCGCAGCATCGTCGAAGAATTCCGCGTTCCACGCAAGCTAGCCCGTCCGCTGGCGCGGGCGGCCATTGACCGGCTCGAGCACGTAACGTGTACACGGCATGTCCCGAACCGGTCTCGGAACGTCCGCGTCAACGTGCGTATCACCTCGATGCGGGGCTATCCCATGCTCTTGCCCGTTTGGATACTGGCCTATCAGTACAAGCGGCAGGTCCACCGTGTGCTGCTCAACGGGCAAACGGGCAAAATAGCCGGTTCGGCCCCGTTCTCCTACGGCAAACTGGTAGCGGTCTTGCTGATTGTTGGCGCCCTGCTAGCCGCCATCTTCCTGGTGCTGATCCTGGCCAACCGCTGAGCGTTTCCGGCGATGGGCCGCCTCCGATCGGCCGAACCGCAGGCTGAGACGGAGCTACGCGTTCTCGGCCAGAACCGATATCATAGGGAGAATTGCAGATCCGTTCAGAGCGGCAACCTGACACACAGAGCCTTCGTTTAGGGAGAAACATGCGTGGCTCGAGAATCCATGATTCAACCCGATCGACCCGATGATGAGCATGATTTCGCGTTGCGCCCCAAGTGCATCGCTGATATGGTCGGCCAGCGCGACGTCATCGAGGTACTGCGTATCGCCATCGATGCGGCCAGTAAGCGGGATGAACCTTTGGGACACATCCTCTTTGACGGTCCCCCCGGGCTGGGCAAGACAACCTTTGCGACTTGCATTCCTCGCGAGATGGGGGTCACGGTTCAAATGGCGAGTGGACCGGCTCTCAAGGCACCCAAGGATATCATTCCCTATCTGACCAACCTCGAAGACCGTTCGGTATTGTTTGTCGACGAAATCCATCGCCTTCCCAAAGCGGTCGAAGAGTATCTGTACACGGCGATGGAAGACTTTCGAATCGACATCGTTCTCGGTGAGGGCGTCAGCGCGCGCACGTTGAACCTTCAACTAAAACCATTCACCTTGATCGGTGCTACGACGCGGGCAGGCATGCTGAGTGGTCCGCTGCGCGATCGGTTTCAGCTCCGCGAACACTTGGGTTTCTATTCGCTAGCGGAGCTGACCGAAATCATCGATCGCAACGCGCAGAAGTTGAATGTGGAAATCGAACCGGACGCTTCGGCGGAAATCTCCAGACGGAGCCGCGGTACTCCACGTGTCGCCAACAATCGTCTGCTGTGGGTTCGCGACTACGCCATGAGCAAAGCCGACGGTAAAGTCTCCACGGCAATCGTGCATCACGCTATGAAAATGACTGGCATCGATCCGCTCGGACTCGATCGGCAGGATCGGCGTTACATCGAGACCTTGATCCGAGTTTTCTCCGGTGGCCCTGCCGGCATCGAAGCCATCGCTCATACGATGAATGTGGCTTCCGACACACTGGTCGACGAGGTCGAACCCTTTCTACTGCGTAGTGAACTGATCATTCGCACATCGCGAGGCCGCTGCACGACTCCCAAGGCATACGAGCATCTCAAGATAACACCCGCGGCGGCTGACGAAACGGACGACGATCTGCCGCTGTTTTCCGAAAGCTAGGGGAGAGCCGCAAAACCCGCGATTCGCCTTCCTGCCTGTCAACTGTTGACTGCGTGCTTGGTATACTGGGCCAGTTCGCATCACCATTCCAGGCAGGGCAAACTATGGTTACACCGAGTCGTCGCAACTGGCTTGCAGGAACCGCGGGTGCCATCACCTGGGGCCTAGCGGCAAGTGATTTTGCCCAGGCCCAAGATCAGGATATCACCCCTCGTCACGGTCGAATTCGCCAATCCGTCATGGGCTGGTGCTTTAAACCGATGCCACCGGTCGAGCTAGCTCAACTCGGGAAGAGACTCGGGCTAGTCGGTATCGAAGGCGTCAGCAGCTCGGCATATCCGGACATCAAGAAACTCGGTCTGGACATTTCCCTGGTCAGTAGCCACGGCTTCGCGCGAGGCCCAGTCGACACGTCAAACCATGACTACGTGGAACAGACTCTTCGCAAATCGATTGATACGGCTGCCGAGTTCGGAAGCCCCAACGTAATCACCTTCACCGGGATGCGCCAGTCGGGAATGCGTGACGAGACCGCCAAGCAAAACTGCCTCGATTGTTGGAAACGTGTCATTGATTACGCGGAAGAGAAGAACATCACCCTGTGCCTGGAACATCTCAACAGTCGTGATGACAGCCACCCCATGAAGGGACATCCCGGATACTTTGGCGATGACGTCGATCTCTGTATCGAGCTGATCAAGCAGATGGACTCTCCGCGTTTCCGACTGCTGTTCGACATCTACCATGTACAAATCATGCACGGCGATGTCATTCGACGAATCCGAGCGTTGCACCCATGGATAGCGCACTACCACACCGCTGGCAATCCGGGTCGCGGCGAGATCGACGAAAAACTACCCGCCCATCATGCGGGCCATTCTCGACACGGGATACACCGGCTTCGTCGCTCAAGAATTTATCCCAACTTGGCAAGATCACGCCCGATCGCTCGAACATGCTATTGGCGTATGTGACGTCTAGCAGGCGACAGCCTCTGCCGATGAGGGTTTTTCCCGGTGGGGATTCCGCCCCCCTCTCAGGAAACGACTCCGCAGTCGATCCACTCGACCTGACAGCTCAAGCAAGGTCTATCAGTTGCGACGAATAACTGATTCGCCTCCTGAATCGAGAATTATCGGGAACCTAACTGACGAAGTCGCTGTCCAAGTTCTCGGAAGTATTTTGCAAAACGGTCGGTTTGCCCGAAGGCGTTCAGTCTTCCCTTAAGACATCCATACGGTCTTGCTGCCAGCCGAGCTTGAATGCGTTCCACTGGAGACGATTGGCGAGGTGCGAGACTGCAGGATTTTTCCCTTCGCGCGCCTCATATTCCCATCTATTCTGCCGAATAATACTTAGGGAGGTGTGTGCCAAAGAAACCTCTTCCACCCTTCGGGGTTGATTCCGTATTGAACCCGTTTCTCGAACACAATCCCAATTGGAGCAATTTAGGCGATCGTAATCGCCCAAACGATAGCAAGATGGTCGCCAGCTCTCCACAACCTGCCAGAGAATCTTCCCAGCGAACGTTGGCGACAACGCTAGGCTATGATTACGCGCTGTTGGGACTCAATGCACGCGAGGCAAGAGTGGAAGTGATTCGAAAGGCTGCAAAACAGACGGCCGCACGAATCCAGAAGGCCTCTTCGGAGGACCAGCAGAATCTTGATTCGATGCTATCAGATTTGGCCACCAGCACCTATCGTCTGCTGGACCCACGTCGCAGAAACAAGCAGATCGAACGCATTCAGCTTTGCATTTTCAGCGAGGTTGACTTGGACCTGCAGAAAAATGCGCGGGTACCCTTGCTCCCCAGATCCGAATCCCTGCTTGCTGCCGACGGGGCGGAGTCCGGTCAAAAGGATAAAGATTCTGACAGCCTCCAGTCGAATCGTGAAAGTCCCTGTATCGTGCGCGAGCTGGTCGGCAGAAGCAGCCAGGCCAAGTGCCGGTTGGGGGCGATTACGTTAAGCGCTGTCTGTCTGTTGGCAGCGGCTGTCGCTGTGCTGGCATTTGCGCTCAGCTAAGGACAGCCCTGCGGACCGCTCGCATTCTACGGCTGCTCGCTTCTTCTACGGCTGCTCACTTCTTCTACGGCTGCTCACCCTGGATTCCTCCGTACGAGCCAATCGGCGTGCTTGGGGTCGTATCACACCATACCGGGTAGCGTTTGCGGCTAGTCGTTTCGGTATAATGAACTGCGATGTTCGTGAGCTCTCTCCAAGGTACTGCAAACACATATGAGTCCTGCCACCAGTACGCGTCCCACCAGCCTAACTCAACTCCGTGAAAGTGGTTGGCAGTCGAAGACCGTCAAACAAGAGATCCTGGATAACTTCACGCGGCTGTTGGCTACTGAAGAACTGCTGTTTCCAGGGATCGTGGGCTATCAGGACACGGTCATTCCCGAAATCAGTATTGCCTTGCTAGCTGGCCACGACATGCTTTTCCTGGGCGAAAAGGGTCAAGCCAAAAGCCGACTCATGCGGTCACTGGTTCGATTCCTCGACGAAGAGATACCCTACCTGGACATCCCGGGCGTTCCCATTCATGAAGATCCGTTGGCACCCATCACGTCCGTCGCCAGGCGTTTCCTGGCCGAACATTCTGAGGACGAATGTCCCATCGGATGGTGGCCGCGTGAAGAACGATATGCAGAGCGGCTCAGTCCGGGCACCAAATTCGCGGACGTGATCGGCGAAATCGATCCGTCAAAACTGACCGGTGGGGTCAGTATGAGTCGGGAGGAAGCGCTACACTTCGGTCTGATCCCAAGAATGCACCGCGGCATATTCGCCATGAACGAGTTACCTGAACTAGACGAACTGGTTCAAGTGGGTTTGTTCAATATTCTTGAAGAACGCGATGTACAGATCCGCGGATACCCGATTCGCTTCGATCTCGATATCTTCATCCTGTTTTCAGCCAATCCGAGTACCTACAACCGAAGTGGCAAAGTCATTCCGCAGCTCAAGGACCGCATCGGTTCCATCATCCAGACGCACTATCCGCGCGAGCGGTCTCTGGGCATTGAGATTATGCAGCAGGAGGCCGGCATCGACCTCGATGGGCCGTACCCGGTCCAGGTGCCGTACTTCATGGCGGAGCTCGTCGAAGAAATCACCCTGCAAGCCCGCCGCAGCAAGTACGTCGATCAGGCGTCCGGTGTCTCGGCGCGATTTAGTCTGGCGAACTATCGCGCGATGGTTGCCAGTGCTCGTCAACGGTCGATTTTGCTTGGGGAATCGCCGGCTGTTCCTCGAATCAGTGACCTGGGCCATCTGTACTCCTCGTCGCTTGGCAAGCTGGAACTTGATTTGATGGGCAGCCATCAAATGTCGGAGCAGCAAGTACTCGACGCGCTGATTGCCGGCGCGGTGAAGTCCGTTTTCCAGCAGTACGTCGAAGAATATGGGCTGGAAGAGATCGCTGAGATCTTTAGCAAAGGTGTCCGTATCGAGGTCGGTGACATGTTGCCCAGTTCGGTCTATGCCGAACGTTTGCAAGTGGCGCCCCCCGCTTGGAACAAAGCTTTTGAAGTCAACGCGAGTGAGCACGAAGCCATCCGCGCGTCTTGCGTAGAATTTGTACTTGCCGGCCTGTATGCCATGGATCGCATTAGCCGCGGTCAAAAGCATGGCAAGATCCACTACGAAACGTAACGTCGCCTGAACGCGGCCAGCGCGCCCCGCACTGCCGAGCAACAGCGATTGAGTCGACACCGATGTGACCGCACGCCACTGGAGCCACTGGAACCATGTCCCACAGACCCCATCTCGGCGGCGTTGTCCACACGTACCAAAAATACGACCCCGGACAATTTCCCAGTCCAACGAAGCCCCCCCCGGATTTGGTCTCGCCGGCTTTCGAACACGCCATGATGTACGGACACTACCGCGAGCTAAGCGAAGAAGAGCTTGCGCGAGCCGTCGAGCTTGATCCGAGCCAGATTGCCGGGCTCGGACCGAGTATCGATTTCCTACGAGCTCTGTTGGAGGAACGCAGACGCAAGATCTTGGAAAAATATGAAACGGATGCCGTCGAAAAGAAAGCCAACAAGGCTTTTGAGAACACCGCGCGGCGGGCAGAACCACCCAGGAAACTGCGTAGTCTCTACCAGAAAGCGGTCACCGCGCAGCAGATCTACTTGCTTGAGCAGATCTACTACCAAGTCGGCAACGATACCGATCGGTTTGCCGGTCAGCTCGTCCATGTCATCGATCGCCTGGGAGACAAGTATCAAATCGATGAACTGGTTGCCAAATATGTGTTCACCGGTTCGGAGCGGATGACCGTCCCTCAAGCCATCGAGGTCAAACGCGAGCTCGAAACGATTGATGAACTACTTCGCCAGCTGGAGGAGGCAGCCAAAACCGCCCAAATTGGCCTCATCAACATGGAGCAACTTAGCGAGTTCGCATCCGCCGAAGATATGTCAGGACTGGAGGAACTTCGCGAACAGGTTGAGAATCTAGTTCGAGAACAGGCAGAACGCCAAGGCCTGGATCGCGACGCGAACACCGGCGCTTTTCGACTCACACCCCAGGCCTACAAGCTGTTTCAGGGCCGCCTGCTAGAAAAAATATTCTCAAATCTCCAGCCGGGCCGAAGCGGTCGCCATACAGGCCGGATCGTTGGCGAAGGCAGCGTCGAACTGCCCCAGACAAAACTGTATGAATTCGGCGATAGCTTGGCCAATATCGACACCACGCAGTCGGTGATTAACGCCTTACTACGTGACCCCACGGCCGACCCGGTACGGCTACGCAATGAAGACATTGAAGTCCACCGCACACGCAACTCTCCGAAATGCGGCACGGTGGTAGTCATGGATATGAGTGGGTCGATGAGCTACGACGGCCAGTACATGAACGTCAAACGGATGGCTCTGGCGCTCCAAGGGTTGATAGCCAGCGAATATCCGGGTGACTTTCTACGATTTGTCGAGATGTATACCTTTGCCAAGCTACGTCCGGCGGGTGAGATTATCGAACTGATGCCCAAGCCGGTGACCATCCGCGATCCTTGGGTTCGTCTGAGAGCTGACATGAGCCGCGATGACATCAGCGAGCAGCAGATCCATCCCCACTTTACCAACATTCAACACGCTTTGAGGCTATCGCGGCAAAATCTAGCCACAGTCGATACGCCCAATAAGCAGATCATCTTGATCACCGATGGCCTGCCAACGGCTCATTTCGAAGACGCCATGCTCTATATGCTCTACCCTCCCGACCCGCAAACGGAGCAAGCCACGATCCGCGAAGGCAATTTGTGCCAACGCGACGGCATCGTGATCAATATCTTCCTGGTGCCAAGTTGGTCGCAATCTGAGGAAGATATCCGATTTGCCTATCGCCTGGCGGAGAATACGCGCGGCCGAGTCTTCTTCACCGCCGGTAAGGATCTTGATCGCTGTGTTGTGTGGGATTACATCGACCGCAAACGTGAGATTCTTGGCTAACACGTCGCCCAACCTATGCATCCTGGAACCGACAACCAACTGCAGTGACAAGCACCGATTTGAACCTCCCCTGCCCTCCCCTACCGAAGCTTAAACCTCGCGAGGCCGATAGCCATAAAGGCACCTTCGGCAATGCGCTTCTGATCGGTGGCAGCCGAGGCATGTCAGGAGCCATCGCTCTGGCCGGATTGGCCGCGGCCCGCACGGGCGCGGGGCTCGTGCGGTTGGCAATCCCCGATCGTTGCCTGGAAACCGTCGCCGCCTTTTCACCTTGTACAATGACGATTCCACTAAACGACGATCCGCAGGGGCGATTGGCGGCGGCAGCCATCGAGGAACTCATTCCATTCGTTCGGCAAGCAACGTGCGTCGCGATCGGTCCTGGATTGAACCAATCCGCGGACTTGCGATCGCTGGTGTTGAAAATCATCCGCGAAGTTCGATGTCCGCTGGTCGTCGACGCCGACGGACTCAACAATTTGGCCTCCTCGCCCACCTGGCCGCAAAAGGCCGGTGGTCCTCTCATCCTGACGCCCCACCCGGGAGAATGGTCGCGGCAGGTCGGCGTAGCGGCCGGAGACCGGCAAGGTCAGTGCCAGAGCGCTATCGATTTCGCTAAACGATTCGGCGCAGTCGTTGTGCTCAAGGGCCACCGGACGCTGGTGACCGACGGCCAAACCGCCGTGCTCAACTCAACCGGCACCCCCGCCATGGCGACCGGCGGCAGTGGTGACGTGCTGACCGGAATCATTACCGCATTGGTGTGCCAGGGACTCTCTCCGCGTGACGCAGCCCATCTAGGGATTCATGTCCATGGTCTGGCCGCCCAGCTGGCGGAGCAGGCACACCAGTCTCACGTCGTCTTGCCGACCGAGTTAATCGACGCTCTGCCACGTGCCTTCGCTCAACTCAAGACCACTTAACGGATCGAACGGCTGCTACCCTTGCGGTAAAACACGATTTCGACGACAGTTGAGCGATTATTCGGCGGCGACACCTTGTCAGTATCCCCATGGTTCAGCTACTTACGAGTCTTAAAGAACTCCCCCAGGCGGTTCGTCGTGGCGCGGTGTCGATTGGCAACTTTGACGGTGTTCATCTTGGCCACGCGCGTCTGATTCACGAACTCGTCCACTCGGCTGGGCAAGTCGGCGGACCGGCCGTGGTCTTGACCTTTGATCCACCGCCGGCGGCAATCCTATTCCCCGACAGGCCACTCTCAGCACCGCTGACGTCCATTGGGCGTCGCTCCGCTTTGCTCGGTGAGCTGGGTGTCGATTTCGTCGTGGCCTATCCAACCGACCGCCAGTTGCTGTCCCTGTCTGCGGACGCCTTTTTTCGGCAAACCATTGTGGAGACGCTGGCGGCCCGAGCCATGGTCGAGGGCCCCAACTTTCACTTCGGTCGCGATCGAAGCGGGGATACCAATGCGCTGCGGGAACTCTGCGATGCACACAGAATTTCGTTGCAAATTGTCGAGCCGAAAGCGGACAGCGGAGGCATGATCTCCAGCACTCGCATCCGCGGACTACTCGCAGCGGGAGATCTCCTGGCTGCCAATCGGTTACTTACCGATCCGCTCCAGATCGAAGGCCTGGTATCTGAGGGCGCCGGACGCGGAAGGCAGTTGGGTTTCCCCACGGCCAACCTCACACAAATCCGGTCTTTGATTCCCGGAATGGGCGTCTACGCCGGCCGAGTGCAACACAGTGGCCAAACGATACCAGCCGCAGTCCACATTGGCCCGAATCCAACCTTCGGCGAAGGGCACACTAAAGTCGAAGTGCACCTGATCGGCTGGAGCGGCACCCTTTCGGGTAGCTCTTTGACATGCTCGTTGATCGCGAAAATTCGTGAAGTGCAAAAGTTCGACTCGGTCGATGCTTTGAAGCAACAAATTTTTCAGGACATCCAGGCGTGCTCCGGGATCGTCCTGCAAGCAGGCACCTAACAACATGCCAGACAAGATATCTCGTAGAATCAAATCTCCCTGCACCATACTGAGGTTGTCAACAACAGACTTCTCAACCAACATGGTGCTCTTTCCCCGAACTCTGCCTCAGTAAGACTGGCCTCGTTATGTCACTGGATTGGGATTTACTCGCCGCGCACCTCCACAGCTGTCAAAGCTTCATTCTGTGCAGTCACATTCGCCCGGACTGCGACGCACTTGGCAGCGAGCTGGGACTGGCTGGTATCCTGACACAGCTAGGAAAAAGTGTCCGAATCGTTAACGGACACCCGACCCCACCCACGCTGTCATTCCTTGACCCAGCTCAGACAATCGAGGTGATCGGCGAAACGGCCTCCCCCAGCGACGTAACCGGCGACTGCTTCATGGTTCTCGATACCAGCGCGTGGGCTCAACTGGGCCCCATGGGTGACGTTCTGCGAGGCTTCGCGGGCAAGAAGCTGTGCATTGATCACCATGTTGGAGAGGATGATCTCGGCACCGAGTTTTTCAAAGACACGCGAGCGGAAGCCACCGGACACCTGATCGCAAAACTTGCCAAGAAACTCGGTGTTCCGATTACCAAGCCGATGGCGACCGCTCTGTACGCGGCGATCGCCACGGATACCGGATGGTTCCGCTTCAACTCAACCACTAGTGACACCTACCGTGTTATCGCGGAGCTAGTCGATTGTGGAGCGGTTCCTTCGGAGATTTACGGCAACCTCTACGAACGCGATACAATCGGTCGCGTCCGCCTCCGAGGCCGCATCTTGTCGCGTACGGCAGATGAGCTCGGCGGACGATTGGTCTATACCTACGTGCTGCGGGAAGATTTCGCCGAAACCGGGGCCTTGGCCAGTGACACCGAAGATGCCATCAATCTGACACTCGCCATTGCCGGGACCCAGGTGGCGGTCATCTTTGTCGAGCAACCGACCGGTGGGTTCAAACTGAGCTTCCGAAGTCGCTGCGCGGTCGATTGCAGCCTTTTAGCGCGCCAGTTTGATGGAGGCGGCCACAAGGCAGCCGCTGGAGCGTTCCTAGAAGGCTCCTTCGCCGAAGTCACTGAGCGAGTCCTACCCGTTGTACGGGCTGCCATGCAGGACGGTTAGAGCACGTTTCCGTTGTCGATAGCCTCGCTCGGCTCGCGGTACACGAGCCCGCTGAGTAATCTTCGGGCGGAAGATCAGGTGGCTTGCGTTCGCCACCAGGGCTTCGCCCTGAAATCCGCTGCCGGTGCAAAGCCGTACGGGTCTAATCACATGTCCAAGGCGACGCAATCGTTGGTCAATCGAAAGAGGGCGACGTACCACGGAACCCACGGCGCGGCTATCGTGTTCGATGCCTACGCGGGTGAACTCGGATCTTCCGGCTCCGGCTCCGGTTCACTCGCCTCTCCCGAGTTGGCTTCCTCGGAGCTACCTTTTTCTGATTCGGCCTCTGCCGAGCTAACGTCATCGCTGTCGCGGGTGCCATCGGCCTCGCTGGCCGAACTGCCTTCCCCCTCAGGCTGCTGCTGATCACCTCCACCGGCAGCCTCGCCACCGGTCTGGACCGCTTCATCTGGCCCAGCTGGTTCGTCTGGCGCAGCTTCATCCGGTTCCGATGGTTCGTCTCCAGATTCACCAGAATCTTGGCTGACTTCCTCCGGCAAGACTTCTTCACTTGGAAATAGTCTTTCAAACTCTTTGAAATAGTGATCTTCCCCGTAAGTCAACTCCCCGCCTTGATAGCCAACGAGACTCACCCCAGCCATCAGTAACAACGAGCCGAAGAACCAGAGTGCCCGCGAGTTTCTTTCTCCGCTGCGGCGAGCGGAACTCGCCAGAGGAATCAGACACAGGGAGAGGATAGCGACGACGATTCCCAGCCAACGATGGCGATCAATCGCACTATTTTCCAAGTCAAACGAATAGCCGGCACCATATCCTTCATGCCCCGCATAAGCCCATCCCATCACACAGGAGGCCACCCCCGCCAGGGCTCCAATCCACAAGCAGTGGAAAGCCGCCGGCTCGAACGTCTCACGCTTGAAGAATGAAAGAAACACAAACGCGGCAGACACAGAAACTAGCGCGATGGGGAAATGAACCGACGCGGGGTGGAAAAGGCCCTGGAACATCCAGATCCTGGCGGCTGTTGACTCGTCAGAGACCGACTCCTTTTCATCAGCGGCATCGCTGGTGATGTTCTCGGGCCACTTGGCTCCCTCTTCAATCCATAGCTTGATCGTCGCCAACTCGGCACCGCTGAGTGGTTCGTGCTCGTCGGCCCCGGGGGGCGGCATGCGCATATCCGGATCGTCAGTCACGAGATAGTCGGTCCAAAGCGAACTACTTTCCAGGTCTTCCGGCTCCAAATAGTCCAACACGGTCTCGGAATCATCCATCCGAAAATCGTTCTTGGCCTCGTCGGGACCGTGGCAAGCAACGCACTTGGCTTCAAAGATCGGCTGCACATCCTTCACGAAGTCAACCAGTGCGCCGACCTGGCTGAGTTGTGTGTCCGACTCGTCGGCGGTTTCTTCCTGGCTGAATGCGGACGGCAAACAACACGTGCTCGCGGCAACGACAACCAGTGCCATGGTAATACGCACAGACATCACGAAGTTCCTTGGGTTCAAGTTGGCCTGGTGGGATTTTTGAGGAGGCCATGCGGGATGGTCAGTCACGAGTGGGATCGTGAATTCTCTTGATAGGCAGGAGGGCGGTCTATTCTAAGGAAACGAATTCTGTTTTTGAATCGGCCAGACCGTCGTCCGGTAAACGCGGTGATGATAGCTGCTGTGCTCTGGTTAGAAAAATCTCGGATCGTTCTTTGTCGCCAGATAGCCGTAACCACGAACTGACCATCTCCAGCGGTAACGCCTCCTCTGGTTTTGCCAGCGCGTAGGCTGCCAGCGATTCGGTCAATGAGCCCACCACTTCATCGCTTAATCCCAGCCCGACCAACCGACTACCAGGGAGATCAGCGCGGCCGAGCTCGAATCCCGTGGCTGACGCGGACGCCAGCGTGATGGCAGCCTGCTCCAGATCCTTACTGGCAACTTGAGCAACAAAACGACGACCGTACAGTAAGTCGCTCGGCCCAAAACGCACGGCGAGTTGCGCGTATGCCGTCGCGGCCTCGTGATACCCTCCGGCCCGAAAAATCGCGTCGGCTGCACCCAGGACATCCTCCGGCACGGAGCCAGACGGTTCATCGGTGACCGGTTTCTGAGATACCCGCCCATCGACCGCATGAGCGGTAAGCAGATGACTGCGTGTGGTGCCGACCAGCGCAGATCCGGCGCTCGGTGCGCGGGCACTCAGGCCAACCGAATAGTTCACCGTTGGCAATGAACAGCTTGGATAGGAGTAGATGACCGGGTACTGAACGGGCGTATAAATCGTCGGAGTCACGTACGGGTAGGGCCAATAGCCAACCCCGTAAAAAGAAGAATAGGTGACCGGCAGGTGCCAAGCGTGCCAGGAATAGCCGGGAAACCAACCTCGGTAGGCAATCCGATGTCGATAGCCTCCCCCGTACCGAACGCGGGTCGTTGCCGAGAAGCCCAGGTTACCGTAGCCACCCCAGCCATAGGAGCGCGTGGTCCAGAGGCCACGATACGGAGCATGATAACCGCGGAATCGGCCATAACCGATCGAAGTCCTGTAGCCCACCGCCGGGCGATACGATCCGTAGACCCACGCCCCCCGTGGAGGATACCCATGCCACGCCTGGGCAAACTGGCCGGCGCCCACGAGCCCTACAAAGGCAACCATACATATAGTGGCGCGAAAAATATTCACCTTCTATCCCTCCAACGAGTCACCATTCTTCTGAATTATCACTCAATTTCGTTGTCGGGGCAAGAAAACCGGCCCTTTTCTTTCCACAGTTCCGGGCCGAACCACTCTCCCGGTGGTGGATAATCCGGCTATTGGTTCACTCTGGCTTCGATGTCGCTCACCACATCGTCTATTCTGACGCGCGATTGTTCCAAAGAGTCCCGATCGCGGATCGTCACGGTTTGGTCCTGCATAGTCTGGCCATCCACGGTAACACAGTAAGGAGTTCCCGCTTCGTCCTGGCGACGGTAGCGACGTCCAACGGCACCTTTCTCGTCGTAGAAAACATTGAATTTCTGCTTGAGTGCCCGGTAGATATCCTTGGCAACTTCCGGCATGCCATCTTTCTTCACCAGCGGAAACACGGCCGCCTTAATGGGAGCCAGTCTTGGATGAAGCTGCATGACGGTGCGCGTCTGCAGTTTGCCCTTGTCGTCTGGCGCCGAATCCTCCCGGTAAGCTTCGCACAAGAATGCCAGGGTCGCGCGGTCAGCTCCCGAAGAAGGTTCGATCACGTGAGGCGTAAAGCGTTCGTTACTTACTTCGTCACGATAGCTGAGATCCCTGCCGCTGCCTCGATACTTCGGCTTTCCGTTGACATCCAGCTCGAGCTCCAGCGGCTTGGTCTCCGGGTCAAGCTTGCCTTCCATGTGACTACGGAGATCAAAATCACCGCGGTGCGCAATGCCTTCCAACTCACCATATTCGCCCTCGGGCAGGAACGGAAAAGCATACTCGATGTCGGCAGTCCCGACGGAATAGTGGCTCAGTTCGTCCGGGTCGTGCTCGCGAAGTTGCAGCCGGCTGCCATCGAGTCCCAGATCCAGGTACCACTGCATGCGACGATCGCGCCAGTATCGATACCAGTCTTGCGACGAATTGGGATGGCAAAAAAATTCGATTTCCATCTGCTCAAACTCACGTGAGCGAAACGTGAAGTTTCGGGGCGTGATCTCGTTGCGAAAGCTCTTACCGACTTGCGCGACACCAAACGGAATTCGAATCCGCGTGCTATCAAGCACGTTCTTGAAATTGACAAAAATCCCTTGCGCAGTTTCCGGTCTCAAAAAGGCCGTCCCCTCCTCTCCGCTCAGAGCTCCGACATAGGTTTTAAACATCAGGTTGAACTCTCGCGGCTCCGTCAGAGTCCCCAACTCGGACGCATCGGGCCCCAGGACAACCGCAAAATCGTCAATCTCCGTCAGGTACGTAAACTCTCCATCCCAGGCTAACTTTTCAGCATCCTTGGCTCTCAAGCCAAAGAACTTAAGAGCCCGCTTTTGCGCGTCGTCCTGCTCGGCGTCCGCTTCGGCCGTGGTCGTGACAAAGATCTTTTGCTCTTTGGCCTCGACCCAACGGCCACGAACCTGATCATGGCGATAGCGCCGGCGAGTCTGCCGGCAATCAACCATATGGTCATGAAATAGATCGTAGTGCCCCGAACATTTCCAAACCTGGGGATGCATGATAATGGAGCAATCCAAGCCCACCATTTCGTACGTGCTTGGCGCACCGGCGAGAATCGACATCTCGTCATGGCCGGAAACCATGTCGCGCCACCAGGCTTCCTTAATGTTGCGTTTGAGCTCCACGCCCAGCGGACCATAATCCCAAAATCCGTTGAGACCACCGTAAATCTCACTCGACTGAAACATGTAACCACGGCGTTTACAGAGCGATACCAGCTTTTCCATCTGCATCATGTTGACGATCTTTAACTCTCGAGTGAGCGAGTACTTATCTTGGTTTGTTCTGTCTACTTGGGCGGCCATGCCGGGCCACCTCGGCGGCGCCGAATCAGCCAATCTTCTGCAAGGTGGCGACGCGGGCAAGACCGGCTAAGTCCTTCGTAACCCAAGGCCCGGCCCACTGGCCGGATGTCAGGGCAACGAGGCTCTCGGCCAACCTTGGCGAGAGCTCGAATATCAGATAACCGGCGGCGGCCAGGCACCGGAACGATTGGTCAATCAGTTTGGCAATCAACTCCGAGCCGTCCGGCCCAGCAACAAGCGCCTGCTTGGGCTCGAAGTCGCGGACGGTCCTGGGCAGGTGATCATACTCGGACTCGGACACGTAGGGCGGATTGCTTAGTATGAGATCAAACTGCTGCTGAGGTTCGCAGGCGGAAAGCAGGTCCCCTAGAATGAATTCGATGCGATCTTCACCCAGCTCATGCTGCGCGGCGTTTCGGCGGGCGACCTCCAAGGCAGCTTGGGATATATCCACGGCCGTCACCCGGCAATCGGCGAACTGCTTGGCCAAGGTAATCGCGACAACGCCGCTGCCCGTTCCCACGTCTGCGATGCGGAGCGTCGTCGCCGCGCCGCGCTGCTCCACCATCTGCTTGGCGCGATCGAGCGCCTCGACGACCAGATGTTCTGTCTCTGGTCTTGGAATCAGCACATCCGTATTCACCTCGAACGTCGCCGAGTAAAACTCCTTGTGCCCAACCAAATAGGCCACCGGAGTCCCTTCGGCGCGGCGACGCACCATCTCGCGAAAAGCAGCCTTCACCTCCTCGTCAGGCTCCTCGGCGAAGGCCGTGTACAACTCGATCCGCTGGCAGCTCCGCGCGTGAGCGAGCAGGACTTCCGTATCGAGTCGGGGCGACTGAGAACCGCTCTTCTTCAGATACTCGGTCGTCCATGTCAGCAGTTTGCCGATCGTCCATGTCTCGGTAGTACTCATCCAGCAGTCTCCGCGTCGCCCCGCAGCTGATCGCGCTCGTATTCGAGCAAGGCGCTGGTTACAGGCGTCAGGTCGCCGGCAATGACATGATCCAATTTATAGAGCGTCAAGTTGATCCGGTGGTCAGTGATTCGATTCTGAGGAAAATTATAGGTTCGAATACGCTGGCTACGGTCCCCCGAACCGATCAAGCTCTTGCGCGCATCGGCACGCCTTTGGTTTTCCTGTTGTCGCATGTGATCGTAGATACGACTTTTTAGAACCCGCAAAGCCTTGGCCAAGTTCTTCAACTGGCTCTTTTCATCCTGACATTGCACCACGATGCCGGTCTCAAAGTGGGTTAGGCGAATGGCCGATTCAGTCTTGTTCACATGCTGCCCACCAGGCCCGCTGGCACCGAATTTGTCGACGCGATAGTCTTCCTTCTTTAAATCGACCTCCACGTCTTCAGGCTCCGCCATCACCGCCACGGTAGCCGCCGAGGTGTGCACGCGGCCTTGAGTTTCTGTCTCGGGCACCCGTTGTACGCGATGGCCGCCGCTTTCGAATTGCAGTTCGCGATAGACCCCCTCCCCTTCAAGCCCCATTACGATTTCCTTGAAGCCGCCGCGCTCCGAAGCATTCATATCCATGAGCTCCGTTTTCCAACCCTTAGCCTCCGCGTTCCGCTTGTACATCTCATACAAATCTCGCGCGAAAAGAGCAGCCTCCTCGCCGCCGGTGCCGGCCCGAATCTCCATCACGCAACGGCTACGATTGGCATCCTCGCCACCGATGGTCATCTCGAGCAACTCGTCCCACAATGACTCGCGGCCCGACTTCAACTTCTCCAGCTCCTCCTCGGCCATGGCGCGCTCTTCCGGGTCATCGCTGCCGGCCATCTCGCCCAACTCGCGAATATCGTCACTCATTTTTTTGTAACTGCGGAACTTGTTCGCCAAGCGTGCCAACGAACCATGTTCGCGCGCGCAGGCGGCCATCTTGCTGGAGTCGGACATGACTTCCGGTTGGCTCATCTGCCTTTCAAGCTCTTCGAAGCGGTCAAGCTTGGACTGGAGTTCCGCGCGAACGTTCATGATAGGATCTTAGTCGAATAGGGTGGTGAGTAATCGACGTGCAAAAACAAATAAAGCCCGACGTGATCAAACAACACGACGGGCCATTTCGCTGACTTTTGGATGTGGGCTGCTTGCGTACAGTCCTAAGCGTGTTTGCTCAGTTGCCAGTAAGCCGGCCACGGGTCGTGCCGACAACAACCGAGCCCAGCTACTTCTTCTTGCCTTTCTTGGGTTGCAGGCTGGCGTAGGTTCCTGCCGCAAACTTGTTCTGAAACTTCTCGATGCGTCCGGCGGTGTCAACAAACTTCAGCTTGCCGGTGTAAAACGGGTGGCAAGCACTGCAGATATCGAGTTTCAACTCGGCACGTATGCTGCGAGTCGTAAACGAGTGGCCGCATCCACACGTGACTTGAGTCTCTTGATAGTTTGGGTGAATGTCAGTCTTCATCTCAATAACATCTCTATAAATCGACCTGGTCGCGAATTCGCTGTTTTTTGGGAAGTGAAACGCGCTCCCCCCTGTCTGGACCCTTGCCAGATGAGGTAATTTGGAAATCGTATACGGCCCAAGGCGATCCCTCAATGCCAAACCAGCCTCGGCACCCGCTTGAGAAGCCCGGTCGTTTCGATTCCTGCCAAGATCCTGAAGCCGCCGAATCGTCCGGAAATCACGTTTCGGCCTCCAAGAACCGTCCATTTTGGGAATGTTATGGACCGGACTGCCAATCTAGCGTTGCTGGACGAATACGTCGAAAACATCGCCCTAAAACGGCACATGTACGCCGTCGAGGTGGCGGTTAGGGCCTACGCACGCCAGTTGGGGGCCGACGAAACGCTATGGGCCACCGTGGGCCTGCTGCATGACTTTGACTACGAACGATGGCCGAATCCCCCTGATCATCCGCTCCAGGGGAGCAAGATCTTGCGTGAAAGAGGATACCCGGAGGAAGTCATCTATGCGATCCTCTCGCACGCGGACTACTTAACCGATCAATATCCGAGAAAATCGAAACTGGACAAGACACTTTACGCGTGCGACGAATTGTGCGGCTTCATTATGGCCTGCGGACTAGTCCGGCCCGGAGGACTTGCAGGCATCAAGGCCAAAAGCGTTCGAAAGAAAATGAAACAAGCCAGCTTCGCTGCCGCCGTCAACCGTGAAGATATCGTCCGGGGTGCCGAAGATTTGGGAGTCGACCTGAACGAACATATCGAATTCTGCGCGACGGCCATGCAACAGATCGCCGACGAACTCGGATTCGGCTCTCAGCAGTAGCGCCGGCTGCCATCGTGTCGCGGAGACCGACCAAGATGCGAACCTATCTGCCGTAGACCGGTGTGAAGGTTCCGCTGTTCTCTCTCGCAATGGCTTGAAGCATCTCCTGAGCCCCCCGTTCGATAACGCCCCGGCCACTGGATAGATGGACCGTATGAATAGGAATCTGTCGGCGCTCGGATGAGAGCCCATTGATCATCCGGAGCATCATCTGGGAGTTGTCTTTCAGTTCCCCGTCGGACAAGAAAAAAATAACATCCGGATTGAGAGCAAGGGCGTATCGGAATGCGTCCGCCGGCAGCGTGGAGTTGCCCAAGGTCTGCCCGCGAAGCCACCTCGAAACTCGAGTTACCGTATCATCGTCCGCTTCAAAAAATTTGATTCGCTTCGGAGCCGTTCTGAGTGACTTACCGAACAGCAACGTCGTTTCCGAGTCGAAGCAGATCACGAAAAACTCTTGGCCCGGTTTCAGGCCGTTGAGACTATCGATGAGCCGATTGCGCGCGTAAGTCCAACGTGTTCCGCTCGCGCTGGTGCGTTCAAGCATGCTTCGCGAGCTATCGACGATGTAAACGAATCGATTCCCTTCAGCATAGGCCCCGAAGAAATTGGCCCCTCGACCACGTCCGGCAAGTTGCAAACCATCTACGACTGAATCAACCGATACGGACGTCAGAGACGCTGCCAAACCACCTGGGGCAGGTACCGCCGCCGGACTGTCTAGCACATTGTCGAGGCTGACATCAAGCGAAAACTCGGGCTCGCTCAAGTCCTGCTCTTGTCCACTCGCCGGTGGCTGCAGCTCAAATGCCTGAGAAATCTCGAAGGCTGTATCGGTCGACTCACCAATATCCGCCGATAACAACAGGCCCTTGCTGGGCTTACCCACCGTGTAAAACCAACAGGCTAGGATCACCAACAGCCCGATGTGAAACACCAAGCTACAGAGGAAGGCGACGGCATTGCCTGCACGCTGCTCAAACCCCTGCCTGTCGTATCCGTCCGTCGACGTGCTCACGTTTATCTCGCTATGCGAATTCTTGGAAACAGACTTCGGTAATAGAAAAGAAGAACGTGGCTCTACCACGATTGGCGACAAGCTCGAGATGGTTTTCCAGATGAATACAGTGGTAGATCGAGTAACGTGGCAGTCGCGTACAGCGTCAATTATAGGGTTTACCGCCCAAAAGGAAAGGAATTCACCAGCCGGTGACCAGGACCGCGCCCGAAATGCCTACTTCCGGCGAGGATCTGCCACATAGATGAACTTTCCTCGGTTTTCCAAAGCTATCCTCTGGAGCAAGGCTTGCCCCTCAAGTGAGTAAAAGGCGATTGGGTGAATCGGAACACGAACCTGCTGGCCGTTGATCAGATCAGCAATTCGATTCCGGTCTCTCAGAAACTCGGCCACATCGACTTGGGTCACGCCGTCGGTCAGCAAATAGATCGCATCGGGTTCGCGGGAAATCGCGAATTCCAGCGCTTTGATGGGTGATGCACCGATTCCGATGCGCAAGGTGTCAAGCCAGCGGCGGGCATGGGCCAAATTCTCCGGCGTCGCGTAGAGCGCTCGTGCAGCCGGCTCTTGCTCTCCAGGCATCGGGATGACGCTCAACTGGCGGTTGAAAAAAATGATGGTGAACCTCTGGTTCTCATTCAAGCTGGCCAGTGACTTCTGCAACTCAGCTTTCGCGGCCTCCCAAGGTCCACCCCGCATGCTCCCCGAACCGTCAATCACATAGCAAAAACAATTGCCGCTGGCCGATGCTCCGAAGAAACTAGCGCCGGCGCCGATCGGACGGGAACTCGATGAGCCAGCAGAAGAGGCAGCCAGCGCAGCGCTTGCCGAACTCGGCAGCCGCGCTCGTTCCAAGAGTGAGTCGCTCGGCAAAGGAGCAACATCGGTCAGACTCTCGGACAACTCGAATGACGTTTCCGCCGACGGCATGGGCTCGGCCACTTCTTCCGGAACCGTCATCTCCTGCGGTTGAGTCAGTTCCAGCAGTTCCTCAGGCTCATCGTAGGCTGTTGATTCAAGCGACAGGGAAGCAGGAGGTGTCGGCATTTTGAGCGTCATGAGGGCAAGAAATGCGACAAGGAGCACGTGCGCTCCAAAACTAGCCAACAGTCCGCTGGTGCGAGAGAAAACCAATAGTCTGTGCTGTTTTCTTGCTTGCTCATCCTGCTGGTGATCGCCGAAACCTTTTGCGAGCTCGACCAGTTTTCTTTTGCTCTTGGGGCGCTCCGCGCGATTGCCTCTGTTGGCCTGCCTGAGTCCTCCTGCAGCCGACGGGTCGCTCAGCGGCAATATCGCGGCGGACGACGTCTTCTTTTGCCCCGGGGCTCCTGTGCTGCCGGTCGGCGGCCCAGCCTCACTGGCGACCGGTTTGGGAATGGATTCCGGCCCTGCTTCTGCCTGAGCCTTCTGTGCCAAGGGAGTCGTCCGATCGCCTCGGGAGGCAACGCTGGACCGCTGCTGGTCGCTCGGGTCGGCCGGAGAAACAAGGCTATGCGAGTGACCGTCCGCCCCCCCGCGCAGTTGCTCTGCGCGAGCTTGCAGGCGCCGGCGCGCTGTCGGAACCAACTCATCCCAGCTCGAGACAACCTTCGTGGGGGTGGCAAGCGTCGGAGCGCCGGTCGATTCCCCTGAAGACGCTGGCTGGGCGGATGCCTGTTCCCTGCCCCCTTGCCCCCAGACATCCCTTCGGTGGACCGGCTCGGCGCTTTCAGGTTGTTCGCTTGGCGTCGGCGGATCATTCTCGGAGAGCCAACGCTGCAGCTGCAGGGCATCCCCCTCCCGGGCTTGGGCCAGTGCCAGTTCTAGTTCAGCGCATTTTGCCTCGGCGCGGGCGGCTGCAGCCGCCCGCGAAAGCGACTCGAGCAGCAGAGTTCCGTGTGCTAGCAAATCATCGACTGGCGATCTCTTCTCGCCCGAACTCGTATTGCGAGACATCCCACCCCCCTAACCACAGAAACCAGCACCCTCAATCAGACCAAACAGTGTCGAACATCTTTAACCCTTCGTCAACTATATTTTGCAACACCGATTGCCCTTGGCCTGGCCTGTCGGGATGCCCTATAAGTCCCGGTTAGTGCTCGAACACTATCTTTCTCCTGGTTTTCCTTGCTTCCCCAACCGTCATCCCGCTCAGAAACTGGACAATTTGGCCATGAATCTGAAACCGCCCTCTGACCTCGCTTGGCGTCAATTCGCCAACCAGGCAGCTTCGAGAACGGTTTGTTTCCATTGGATGTGTGGGCTCGGCCTGCTGTGGATAGCCACCTCCTCGCCGGCACAAGCGCAGCCCGGCCCAGCTGCTCAAGCCCCCCCCAGCTCCGTGCCGAGTTTGACAGCCGAGACGGCGACCGGCGCGGCGGTGGCCAGTTCCCCGCTGCAGGCCCGGCGGTCCGGTGGCGTGCCCAAGCTGCCCTCTGATGCTGGGCAATACTGGGAAGAATACGACTTGCGCCCCTACACGAAGGGACTGTCCAAGGTAGACCGGCCTCAGCAAGCGATTATTGATTGGATTCTGCGCGAGACCGGCACAGATGCCTGGTTCACCGATCCCTTTGGATTCGTCAACGCCGACCGCAACACGCTCCGCGTCTACCACAACCAACAGATGCACCAAGTCGTGCGTGATGTGTATGAAAGATTCGTCAACGGTACCGGCGCTCCCCAGCTGTACGGCCTGCGATTGATGGCGGTTGGCAATCCAAATTGGCGTACGCGGGCCCATGCCTTGATGCGGAGCGTTCAAGCGCAATCCCCTGGTGTCCACGCCTATCTAGTCAGCAAAGAAAACTCCGCCATGCTGCTCGCCATGCTGCGTGGCCGCACCGATTTCAGGGAACTCAGTTCAGTAGATCTAGTCGTTCACAATGGACAGTCGCAGGTCCTTGAGCAAGTTCGCGGACGCAACTTTGTCCAAGACTTCCAGCCAGTTCAGGGCGCTTGGCCGCCGTATATGCCGACGACCGGAGAGATCAAGGAGGGCTACCAATTGCAACTCAGCCCTCTGCTGAGCGTTGACAAACAGACGGTGGATCTGGTTGTGAAATGCGACATCGATCAAGTCGAGCGACTGGCCAACGTGAGCCTGGACCTGCCACTCCAGACCGGGCAGACGTTCACCGGTCAGATCAATGTTCCGCAGGTTGCCAGTTGGCGGCTACACGAACGTTTCCGATGGCCCGCAGACCAGGTATTGCTACTCAGCTGCGGTGTCGTGGCCGCTCCCCAGGGTAAACCGAATGCGAGTCTCCTGGGCCAGGGCACGAGCTTGCTGGGCCTGGATCGCATTCTCTCTCCCGGGGGCGACCGAGCCGACGCGCTACTGCTCATCGAATATCGTGGAGATGCGACCGGTCGCGTTCCATCTGCCGGCGGCAACACGGCACAGCAACCCACGAGTCCTCTCAGCCGAGGTCGCTACTAGCATCGGGCTCCCGGCGGAAACGCTCTACTCGGCAGTCCAATTACCTTGGCAAAGTGACATCTCCGATAAAGCGACGCCCGCCTGCTTGTGGAACGCTCTATGAGGATAAGCCGGCGCCCAGCGACTCTTGGGCTACCGGCCCGATGCCATATTCCTGAGGACGACTGGCCTACCTAGGTTGCCAGTCTTCGCTTGGTCAGCCACACTGGTCGCAATCGAAAATTGCACACCTTCACGTAGACTCCCCACCTATGACCGCACCTCGTAGCCAGCGCGTCGTCATCACCGGCCTGGGCATCATCAGTCCCATCGGTAACGATCTTGAAACGGCCTGGAACAATCTCAGCCAAGGCCATTCGGGCATTGCGCCGGTCGACCGTCTTCCCACGGATGATCTCCCGTTCAGGTCTGGCGGTGAGGTCAAGGACTTCACCGGTTCGATCGACGACTACGGCCCACTCGACAAAAAGCTCCAGCGGGCGATCAAGAAAAACATGAAGGTCATGTGCCGGGAGATTGAGATGGGAGTGGCTGCGGCCCAAAAGGCGCTGGTGCACAGCGGCCTTGGCAGCGATCGCGATCCCGACCGCTGTGGCTGCTTGTTTGGTTGTGACTACATTTTGACTCGGCCCGAGGAATACGCCGATGGCCTGAGAAATTGCCTCGAACTGGCAGGCAAGTTCGACATGGCGGATTGGCCTACCCGTGGACTACCCAAAGTCAATCCGCTGTGGCTACTAAAGTACCTACCCAATATGCCCAACAGCCACGTTGCCATCTACAACGATTTCCGAGGCCCCAACAACTCGCTAACCGTTCGCGAAGCGAGCATGAATCTATCGGTCGCCGAAGCAGCCGATATCATTCGCCGGGACGCGGCGGACGTAATGCTCGTGGGCGCCACCGGAAGCCGACTCCATCCACTGCGAACTGCCCACGTGGCGCTCATAGACCGGCTCGCCAGCGAGCGTGCCGAACCGGCGGAGATGTCGCGTCCGTTTGACGAGAGCTGTGATGGGATGGTCTTGGGTGAAGGCGCCGGCGCCGTGATGCTCGAATCTTTAGAACATGCGCAGGCGCGAGGCGCCAAGATTTGGGGAGAGGTGATCGGTCATGGAGCGGCGATGGTGGGTCCTCTATCACCCGCTCAGGGTAAGCGGGATTACCTTCGCATTTCGGTTCAAGCAGCCTTGTCCGCTGCGATCCGCAGCGCTGCCCAGCGGATGCCGGAGGCGTGGCACCTACATGCTCAAGGCCTCAGCTCACCGGAGCCGGATGCATCCGAAGCTCTCGCCATCGGTGATGTGCTTTCGCAGGTCGATCAACCGATCCCGGTCACGGCAGCCAAAAGCTACTTTGGGAATCTTGGCGCCGGTGGAGCGGCTGTGGAGCTGATTTGCAGCCTTTTGGCCCTCGAGCATGGCCCGCTCTTCCCCATTCGCAATCTGAACTCTCCCAACCCCCAGGTCACATGGACGCCGGCTCAGGCAGGTTGCGATGCTGGCAAAGCGGTCATTCACACAAGTTTTACACTTCAGGGGCAATCCAGTTCTCTGGTCGTGGCGGCTGCCTGAACGCCCAGTTCTCTTCAATGTGCCAAAACTCGCGCCCAGTCGGCTTCACACTGCGTTGACACCACTTGGGCACAGAAGTACGATTGTCCCGTTACTGATTGAACTTACTCATACATGTGGTAGGTTTTGTCGGCCGATTTCCGCCGATGTGTTTGGCTGGCGTGCTCAGACTGTAATCGAATTCGATTGCACTTTCGCCTCGCTAGCGCTCTAAAAAAATGAGCCCTGTCGGTCGTGGGACTCCGGCCGCAGGACCGCCGCCAACCAAATCAGCAAGCATGAATCCTACCGAACTCCTAAGGCTTGTCGACTCACTTCATCGTGAGAAGAATATCGATAGTGAAATCGTATTCTCAGCCATTGAGGCTGCCTTGCTAACGGCAGTCCGCAAGCATCGTGGTGAGGAAGCCGATGTGACGGTCACCATTGACCGCGACAGTGGCAATATCTCCGCTTCATGCGATGGCGAGGAGCTAGATCAAGCGGAAATCGGGCGGATTGGCGCGCAAACCGCCAAACAAGTAATCATTCAGAAGATTAAAGAGGCCGAACGCGACTCGCTGCTCGACGAATTCCATGACCAGGTAGGGCAGTTGGTCACCGGAACCGTCCAGCGAAGCGATCGAGGCGTAACGACCGTCCAACTAGGCAATATGGAAGCCATCTTGCCTCGTGGTGAACAGATTTCCGGCGAGTCCTACCACAATGGCGACCGCATTCGAGCCGTCGTCTATGAGGTCAAGGCTGCCGGAAATCGGGTCAAAGTCATCTTGAGTCGAACCAAGCCGCAATTGGTTCAGCGGCTCTTTGAGCAGGAAATCCCCGAAATTAGTGAAGGGGTGATCGAGATCAACGCGATCAGCCGCGAGCCCGGTCACCGCAGCAAGGTCGCAGTCAGCAGCTCCGATCAACGCGTCGATTGCGTGGGAGCCTGCGTGGGGGTTCGCGGAAACCGTATCAAGAACATCACCAGCGAATTGGCCGGGGAGAGGATTGACATCGTTCGCTGGAGCGAAGACCCGCTGGTGCTCATTCCTAGCGCGCTGCAGCCGGCCGAAGTGGAACAGGTTCTGCTGTGTGACATGATTGGCCGGGCCATCGTGCTGGTCAAGGACGACCAACTCTCGCAGGCCATCGGTAAATATGGGCAAAATGTCCGCTTAGCCAGCAAATTGGTAGGCTGGGACATCGAGATCATGACCGCAGGCGAGCTCGAAGAGCAGATCGACCGAGCTGTTGGCGCCTTCATGGAATTGGAAGGAATGACGGAGGATTTGGCACAAAGACTAGTGGAACAAGGCTATTTGTCGTACGATGATCTGTCTGTCATCGAGCCGGATGCCCTCATGGAAATGGGGGGCATGACCGCCGAACAGGTCGACGCCATCGTCGAACAAGCCGATGTGCGAGCCGAAGAGGCCGAGCGGATTGCGGAAGAACAAAAGAGACTGAAGAAAGAGCAGGAGATGGCCGATCGACTTGCCGCCGAGCAAGCGCCGCCGCCGAGTCCCGCCGCTGAAACAGATTCGGCCACCGAGACGTCGACTACCGAAGAGCCGGTAGCGGACCTGCTGACAGACAAGGCTGTAGACGAATCCAAACCTGTAGACGAATCGACCACCCCATCAGCAGAGGCTGACCAGCCGGAAAACACGGACAACGCAGACAAACCTGTAGACGAAGACCAAGACGAATCCGCAACTGAGCAGAAGGCCACCACACCTCCTGCAGCTAGTGCTCCAGAGGAAACTATGGACCAGACAAATGTCGCCGATCAGAATTAGTTCTCTGGTCGACAATGGCCGGTGGACTACCCAGGTAGTTCCACTAGGTTTCCGAATTGACGTTACTCTTTTAGCAGGGAGACGTCCATGTAGATGACACCCCCACGTGCGCCAGGTGGTCGTGTCAGAGCGCAGCGTCCGATAGGTTCGGCGCCGGTAGTTTGATGACCACTTTTTTGATTCCTTAGGAATAATTGCACGTGCCGAAACGCATCTACGCGCTAGCCAAAGAACTGAAGATGGACAGCAAGGAACTGGTTGATCTTTGCTCCAAGATTGGGATCCAGAATAAGGGTTCTGCGTTAGCCAGCCTGGAAGACGACGAAGTCGAGCGCATCGAGAAGTATCTCGCCGGTGGTGAGGCTCAAGATTCTACTGAGGCACCACCAGAATCATCTACGGCCAGTGAAGCCCCCAGCAGCGCCAAGCCGGCCGCGTCGGGTGCTCCCTTGGCGGGCAGCAGAAAAAGCGCCCCCCCGCCAGTCACGCCGGCCAAGCCCGAGCCGGAATCGCCTAAGAAGCTCACTCGGGAAGATTATATCTCCCCAGCCGCCTCTGCGGCGGGTCGCGTACGCAGTCTGGATGCCAAGCGAACAGCGAGCAGCGATAGTTCTTCTGCCGTGGAAGAACGCAAAAAGCCACAACCTCAACAGCGTCGCGAACCGGTCATTAACTTGGCCCGCCTTCCCAAAGGCAATCAGCCGGTAGTCCCACCTCCGAAGTCGAACGAGCCGGCCCCCCAACGACCGGAGATCCGCTTCACCAAGGACGATATCAGCGGCCAGAAGCAGGGCATGAAGGCGCCCTTGCAAGATCTGGAAAAACAGCAGCAACAACCGAAGGAATCAGGACGCGGTAAAGGGAAGCCGAAGCAGGCTTCTGCCACACCGGCCGCCGGACCAGGTGGTCTCAGCCAGTTCACCAAAGCAGCGGCCGACCGCGCCAAAGGGCGCCATCGTCGAACCGAAGACGAGGATGAGAATCGCGGCAAGAAGGGCACTTCCGGAATCGCGGCGGCTCGCGCCGAACGGCGCCGCCGTGGACGAAGCGGTGGTGTCGAGAGCGATGATGACCGCCGGTCCTATCGCGGCGGCAGACGTCTGGTCCGCAAGGGAACCAATACCGCAGCGCCTCGCAAAGAAAATGCCGTGCTGGAACTGCCGTGCACGGTGCGCAGTTTTTCGGAAGCCACGGGTGTTCCCGCCGGACGCGTCCTGGGCACCCTGATGCAGATGGGCCATGGCGTCACGATCAACGCCAATCTGGAAGCAGAAATGGCCGAGTTGCTGGCCGTCGAACTGGGCGTCGAACTCGAATTCAAGTTGCCTCAGAGCTTGGAGGAAGGCATCATCGACAGTATCGAGGAGACGGAGGATTCAGCGGAGTCGCTCATCACCCGTCCTCCGATCGTGACCTTTCTCGGCCACGTCGATCACGGAAAGACTTCTTTGCTCGATTACTTGATTGGTACGCGAATCGTCACGGGCGAGGCAGGTGGCATCACCCAGCACATCCGAGCCTATCAGGTCGAAAAAGATGGCCGAACAATCTCCTTTGTCGATACACCAGGCCACGAAGCGTTCACTGAAATGCGAGCCCGCGGTGCCAACGTAACCGATATTGCCGTACTGGTGATCGCCGCCGATGACGGCATCATGCCGCAAACCGAAGAAGCCATCAGTCACGCCAAGGCGGCCGAAGTGCCTATTGTGGTGGCGCTCAACAAGATTGATTTGGCCGGCGTAGACGCCAATCGCGCGCTAACCCAAATGACCGAACATGGCCTGACGCCCAGTGAATGGGGGGGCGATGTTGAAGTCGTGCGCACCAGCGCTATCTCTGGCGAAGGCATGGATGAGCTGCTGGAAACCTTGTTGACGGTAGCTGAGCTGCATGATTACCAGGCGAACCCCGACCGAGCAGCCATCGGTGTTTGCCTGGAAGCAGAACAGGCGTCCGACAAGGGTGTGATTGCCAAGGTCGTCGTTCAGAATGGAACACTGCATGTCGGAGATATTGTCCTGTGCGGCACCAGCTACGGCCGGGTGAAGGCCATGTACGACACTTTGAATCCTTCTCTGCAAGTAAAATCTGCCGGCCCCTCAGTACCGATCAATATTACGGGACTCGACTTCGCGCCGGGTGCCGGCGACCGGCTTTACGTCCTCGATAGTATTGCTCAGGCTCGCGAGTTGGCCGAAACGCGATCGGACAAGTCGCGGGCCCAGTCGCTCTCCGGCTCGTCGCCCAAAGTCTCGTTTGAGGCCTTTCAAGACCTCTTGCAATCGGGCACGCTGGGGCAGGTTGAGGAGAAAGTCGAACTCAACCTCATCATTCGTGCGGATGCCCGCGGTAGCTTGGAAGCGATTGAAAAGGAGCTTTCGAAGCTGGAACACCCCGAAGTCGAAATCCGCGTTCTTCAAAAGAGCGTGGGCGGAATCACGGTAGCCGACGTCACCCTGGCGAGTGCTTCGCAGGCAGTCATCGTAGGTTTCAATGTCATACCGGACGAAAATGCTCGCGGGCTGGCAGACGAACGGAATGTAGAAATCCGTCGCTACGACATCATCTACAAACTGGCCGAGGATATCAAAGCCATTGTCGAAGGTCGCCTACGGCCCGAAGAACGCGTGGTCGAACTGGGACGCGCGTTGGTCAAAACGGTTTTCAATATCTCCCGCGTCGGAGCGGTGGCGGGTTGCTACGTTGCCCAGGGCGCGATCGAACGTGGCTGCCGAATTCGTGTCCATCGCGATGGTCGAACCATCGGCGACTATGCTCTCGACTCACTCAAACGACATAAGGATGATGTCAAAGAAGTCCCACGTGGAATGGAATGTGGTATCAAACTAGCCGGCTTTAACGACTTAAAACAGGATGATGTACTCGAAGCTTATCGAATCGAAGAAGTAGCTCGAACACTCGACTAGCCTCCCGCCCCCAACGTCCGCTTCCTATTCCCAGACCAGCGTTTTCCAAGACCAGGGTTTCATCGATGGCCAGCCGTCGCATGCTCAAAGCCGCAGAGGCGATTCGAGAAGTCGTTAGCATGGCGATTTTGACGGAAATTCGCGATCCGCGCGTTCAACATGTCACCGTGACCGGCGTCGAAGTTACCCCCGACATGCGCTCGGCCAAGGTGAAGGTCAGTATTATGGGCGACGAGGGCCGGCAACAGTTGTGCTTGCGTGGCCTGAACAGCTCGGCAGGATTCTTGCAATCGAAGGTCGCCAAACGGATCGACACTCGGTATACGCCGCGCCTGACGTTTGAATTGGATCCAGGGGTCAAGAAGAGCCTCGAAGTCGGTCGCATTCTCCATGAATTAGAGCAGGAACGCGAACAACTCGCGGCTGAAAAACAACTCGCATCTGAAAAGCAGCCCCTGGCTGGCGACCTCCCGTCGCCCAACGAATCGACTGACTGAGCGACGGGGATCCGGCCAATCGATTTGGCCGGCGGCGGACGCGGACTCAGACCAACTACCCACACCAAGCTTTATCAAAGACCAACTTCCAAGAACAGCCATGAGTACCAAGAATCGCGGCGATCGTATTCAACTTTTGCACAAAGTCGTCTCCAAACACTTCACCCCCGTAGCCGCTCCAGAAGATCGATCCGTTCTCGAACACCTGATCTACGCTTGCTGCCTGGAAGACGCCAAATACGAGGCTACCGACGAAGCCTTTCATCGGCTACAAGAATCTTACTTCGACTGGAACGAAATCCGCGTGACGACCGTCAGTGAATTGTGCGAAGCACTCCACAATTTGCCCAGCCCGAGCGCAGCGGCGCTGCGAATCAAGAAGAACCTGCAATCGCTCTTCGAAACCCGCTACAGTTTCGAAATTGATGACATGGTGAAAATGAATCAAGGAAAGGCCGTTCAGGAGCTGGAAAAGCTAAGCGGCATGACCAAATTTGTCCTCGGCTATGTCACGCAGAATGCACTCGGCGGACACTCGATTCCTGTCAGCGGCTCCATCATGCGAGTCTTGTTGGCAACCGAGGTAGTATCGGAAGCCGAAGCGGCCAAGGGACTCGCTCCCGGCCTGGAACGAACCGTGTCCAAATCGAAAGGGGCCAGCTTCGCGTCTTGCCTACACCAGCTGGGCGTGATGTTCGCCACCACGCCGGGAGGCAAACAGGTCAAAGCGATTATGAAAGAAGCTGGTGCCGCTGAACCCAAGAAGAAAACCAAGGCTCCGGTCGCCAAGACTCCCGCCGCAAAGAGTTCTGCTGCGAAGAGTCCGGCCAAAAAAGTAGCCGCCTCCAAGGCGACTACTAAAAAGAAAGCGGCTGTGACCAAAGCAAAAGCAGCTAAGCGCGCGCCCGCTAAAAAGGCCGCTCCGAAGAAGACGGCTACCAAGAAAGCTGCCGCTAAAAAGCCGGCGAAAAAGGCGGCCGCCAAAAGCACCAAGGCGACTCCCAAGAAGATGTCAAAACGCAAACCACGTTAGGTGCATCGCGCGGCGGGGAAGTTTCTCTTACAACTCGAAATAGTCGACGACGACGGTAGCAACACGATGGCCGGACATTCCCATTGGGCTGGAATCAAACACAAGAAAGCACTCGTTGACAGCAAACGCAGCAAGCTTTGGTCCAAACTGTCCAAAGCCATTATCGTCGCAGCCAAGCTGGGCGGGGGTGATCCGGACGCCAATGTTCGCCTGCGAACCGCCATCCAAGATGCTAAGTCGCTTAGCATGCCTCGAGAAAACATCCAGCGGGCCATCAAAAAAGGGACCGGCGAACTCGATGGCGGCAATGTGGAAGAGGCCTTGTACGAAGGCTACGGACCGGCGGGAGTTGCGGTCATGTGTGACATCATGACGGACAACCGTAACCGGACGGCTCCGGAGATTCGCAAGATATTCGACGTGCACGGCGGCAATCTTGGAGGAACCGGTTGCGTCGCCTACCTATTTGATCGCAAGGGCATCATCGTCATCGCGGCCGCCGGCGACCGGGAAGAGCAGATTATGGAAATTGCGCTCGAAAACGACGCGCAGGACATCCAAACGGTCGACGACCGGATTGAAATCTTCACCGCCCCGGAAGGCTTGACGCAACTGTCCGGTGCGATCGAGCAGGCGGGCATTGCCATGCAAGTCAGTGAAGTGTCCCGAGTTCCTCAGACCACCGTCGACGTCGACTCCGCGACAGCCAAAATTGCACTCAAACTGCTCGAAACGCTTGAGGACCATGATGATGTCCAGAGCGTGGCAACCAACCTGAACTTTGAAAACGAGGCGGTAGCTCAGCTGCTCTCCTAGAAGAGCATTTTTTACTTTTGCTGTCGCCAGATTTCAGCGAGTTCGCGTTGAAGTACATGGGCGCACCAAGGCCGTGTGGGTGTGCGGACTTGCACGGCAGCGCCAGGCTCAAATTAGCAGCAGGACATGCTCCGCCATACTGCGGCCACCCGTGCCCTCCCCCGCCCGGCTCACGCGTCCGCCGCAGGTACCGGCTTTTCAACCGCAGCGATTCGGTTAATGGAATTGAGCATCGCCAGAATGGTCGCCTCAACGGTATCGGTGGACACCCCAACCCCCTTATAGATTTGGCCGTCATGCTCTATCTCCAGCTGAACGTCGCCTTGCGCGTCCCTCCCCAGCGTCGCACTACGGACACGATAGTCCTTGCATACCACCTGGTAACCGGTCAACCGCTCTACCGCCCAGAAAGCCGCATCAACGGGTCCGTCCCCCTGCTCGACTTCGGTCGTGTACTCCTGAGCGTTGTGGACTAGAGTCAAACTGACGTGAGGCTGGCGTCCGGTGCCGCTGGCAACCTCGAACCGCGCTAACGTCCAAGACTCGTCCACTTGCCCGGAAATCTCTTGCTGAATCAGGGCGGCAATATCTCCGTCATAGATTTCTTTCTTCTTGTCGGCTAGTTCCTTGAAACGGTCGAATACGTGTTGAAGCTGCTCTGCGGTGATACTGAACCCCAACGCGTGAGCCCGATCGGCCAGTGCTGCTCGGCCACTATGCTTGCCAAGCACCAGATCGGTTTTCGAAAAACCGACATCCTCCGGCCTCATGATCTCGTAGGTACTCGGTTCTTTAAGCATTCCATCTTGGTGGATCCCCGATTCGTGAGCGAACGCATTGCGGCCCACCACCGACTTGTTGCGTTGCACGTCCATTCCCGTAATCGTGCTCACCAACCGGCTTGTCGGCACCAATCGCCGGGTATCGATGCCGGTTTCGCAGCCGAACAATTCCTGACGAGTTTTCAAGGCCATGACCACCTCTTCCAGGGCGCAGTTGCCGGCTCGCTCCCCGATCCCATTGATCGTACACTCGACCTGTCCGCACCCGGCTTCGACGGCCGCCAATGTGTTGGCCAGGGCTAAACCGAGGTCGTCGTGACAATGCGTACTGAGCACCGCACGGTCCATATTGGGCACTCGATCCATCAGCGTACCGATGCAGGCCCGCATCTCACTGGGCGTCGTATAGCCCACGGTGTCCGGGATATTGATCGTGGTCGCCCCTGCCTTGATCGCAGCCTCGACGACGCGGCACAGAAAATCGCGCTCGGTTCTAGCGGCGTCCTCGGGCGAAAACTCGATGTCATCGCAAACCTTGGCTGCTTGCTTGACCCCTTGAATCGCTCGCTCGACAATCTCGTCTTGCGACATCCTCAACTTGAATTCGCGGTGAATGGCGCTGGTCGCCAAAAAGACGTGGATTCTCGGCTGCTCAGCTCCCCTGAGCGCCTCCCAGGCGCGATCGATGTCCTTCGGGTTGCAACGCGCCAGTCCGCAAACGGTAGCCCCTCGCACAACTTCGGCGATCTCACGTACCGACTCAAAATCACCGGGCGATGCGATTGGGAACCCCGCTTCGATGACGTCCACCCCCAGGTTGACCAGCGCATGAGCCACTTCCAGCTTCTCAGCCCGGTTCATACTGGCGCCCGGCGATTGCTCGCCGTCGCGCAGAGTCGTGTCGAAAATTCGGATGCGACGTGTGTCGGTTTCACCACTCATGTCTTTACCTTGCTCTGTTGGTGCTAAACGGATACCGCGCGGCACGCGGCCCCCGATTCTCCAAGCCCCGCAGGAAATGAAAAAACCCCGAGGCTCATGGTGAGCTTCGGGGTTTGAACTAAGTTTTTGTTGGATCTACGTAGACCGAACCCCTACCACTCGCTTTTGGCGAGGGCTAGTAGAAGCAGCCCGGTGAGGGTTCTTTGGTCTCGTGTCACGTACAATTTCCTTGGAATCTGCTGATTCGTGGATCTTTTCAGTACCAAGACGTTAGCCCCCGGCGTCTTGCTCGTCAAGCCATTTTTGCGGCTCTTTTAACAACTTTCCGAGTGCTTTGTGCGGAGAAAGTCTTGGCAGCGGGCGGTCGAAAGGATGCCGTCAGCCTGGCTGCCGACGATTCGGCCCTTGAAAATGGACTCTCCGCAGCATCGCGTCCCGACCTTCCATCCCCCGATGATGACGGCGTCAGGCAGACTCTTGAACGTCAGCAACGGGCTGTGCCCCCATTTTCAAGTGTTTGGGTCTGGGGCAACGATTTTGCGGCAGATTGAGCTGGTGAACTCCGTCTTGGCGAAAGTCATCTTGCCTGGCGAACACTTGCCTCAGGCGATCCAGACGATCGATCTTTCGAACTAAATCGGCAACATTGGCGGTCTGAAGTTTGCGGTAGACCTTGGCCCGACGCGACTCGATCGTCCTGATACTCACATGAAGTCGCAGTGCGGTCTGCTTATTGGGAACCCCTTTGAGGACATAGTCCAAAACATCCAGCTCACGAGGCGTGAGATCTGAGAACAGGCTTTTCAGCCTCTGGTACTCTTCTTGATTGGCGATGAGCGCCTTGGCTTCCTCAACCAACTCGACAGCGCTGGCTGCCAACTGTTGGCTATCTAGGGGCTTCTCCAAGACCGAGCCAACGCCGCTGTGCATAAGACTCACCGCATCGGACACGGCAAGAGACGCTCCAGTCACAATCACCAGTTGATGCGGGCGATTGCGGCAAATCTCAGCCGCCTTGGGCACCAATGGGCCTTCGAAAGCCGATTGATCCAAAACCAACAAGTTTGCCCAGTCAGAAAACTCATCTACGTCTTTCCAATACTCAGATGCACGAAACTGCAGCCCGTGAGCGGTCGCCAAATCCTGCCACAACTTCGCCGCCTCCGCATCTACGTCGAATAACATCAAATTCACTTTTCAGCACTTTCGTATAAGACCAGATACCAATGATAGACAATTAAATCGGTGAAAAATCAGGCTGTTCATGGGTAAATGCGACATCAGAACGTACAATCCGCAGGTATAAACCGCTCATTTTGTTCTGCCTGCTCCCCCTCAAAGAAGCCATCAGGGAGAATCATGGCCTCCAAGCACGACTCGGCTCCGCTCGACGCCACCGGCGATTCCCGCAAATGGATCGAGCACATGTACGATGATCTCCATAAAATGGCGTCGTCCTATATGCGTGATGAACAGAACACTATATCTCTCTCGCCAACCGTGCTGATTCACGAGCTCTACCTGCGGTTACCCGCGGAACAAAATCAAAGCCTGTCGCGAACCCACTTTTTTGCGTTGGCTGCCACTACCATGAGACGCGCGTTGGTGGATCAAGCGCGTTTTCGAAAGCGGAAAAAGCGAGGCGGCGAGTATTCAAAAAAACAACTTGGCGATTGGGACGCCATTAGTCCGGGCAATAGTGACCACGTCTTGGCTGTCGACGAAGCCCTCACGGAGTTGGCCGAATTGGACGCTCGCCAAGCTAGCATCGTTGAAATGCGTTTCTTCGCCGGCATGACGGTGGCCGAGGTGGCCGAGCATCTGGGCGTTAGCAAACGCACGGTGGAGTCCGACTGGACGATGGCCAAAGCCTGGTTACGACGATGGTTTGATGTCGAAGGCTCAGATTCTTGACTGCCGATCTCTACCAGCAAGCCAAAGCGATTTTTACCAGCCTACTGGAGCTCGACGACCAGGCGCGTCACGATCGGCTCGAAGAACTTCGCCAAAGTTCGCCCGAATTAGCCAACGAAGTACGATCACTTCTAGATTATCACACAGCTCAGTCCCTGGTCGTCCCCCAGGCCATCCCCAAAATCCGCACGCGCTCGACGCTGAGCACTACCTATCAGGCCCATTCCCTGGCTTGGCTTTACGGCCCGGCGCGCAGCCTGCTAATCGCCCTGCCGCTATTCGTGACGGCCTGGATCATTTCCTCCGTGGCGGATCAACGGGTTCGGTCCCGTTTGAAGACTTCGGTTGCC
>JANQJJ010000503.1 GCA_028281725.1 Pirellulaceae bacterium
TTGTATTCGTCATTGCCGCTGGCGCTAACACCCAGGTAATAGACTCCCGACGTGGGCGACTGCCTGACGAGCGAATCTTCGCTAAAGTAGTCGTCGTTCTGAGAGACCAACTCCACTCTGCCACCGGTGAGCACCACCGGATTCTGCGTTAGGCTGTTCCCACCCACCCGGATCGAACCATCACCGGATAGCAACTCCACTCGAACCAGCTTCTCAGCCGCACTGGAGCCGCGAATGGCATCGATGACGTCCTGCGCCGTACTCTCGGAACCCGGTGTCGCATTCAAATCAATACTGATGGCGTTCGGGAATACGAGCAACGTCGGCTGGCTGCTGTCACCGCGATCGGTTTGAGTAAAAAATATCTGAAGCTGATTCCCCTGGGCTCCATCGGCGACCGCTTCGAAACGAAGCGATAAGGCTTCGCCGACACCCATCGACGTCTCCGCCGATGCCTGAACCTGCCGAAACAGCTCTAGCTGGGTGTTCAAAGCACTGCTGTTGGCTAGCCGCTGTGCATAAGTTTCTGCGGTCAGTAGTCCCACGCGGTCCTGCCCACCAAAATCGACTTCGAAGCGGTACAAGTCGATGTCGGAACCGTCTGGACGATACAGGTAGCGGCCATGCAGAATGTCTTGATTGCCGGGAAAAATGGGTTCATGCCGCTCGTCACTCGCGTTGAGCTGAGCGTCGTTCAGATCCGTTAGCGGCCCGCTTCCAGACAGGAAGGTTGGGTCCAAACGCATCAACGTCGATTCCGGCAGATCCCCGGCGTGCTCCAATCCCAGTGTCATCCCCACGGCAGCGGCCAGGGTCCGAGAGTAGTTGTCGCCATACTCAGTACGCCAGGTGTTCGTGGCGGACATAATGATTAGGGGTTCATCGAACGAAGGGTCGATACGGGTGCCAAAGCCTAGCCCACCCTCGAATTGAATTTGCGTACCCGGCAACGGCCTCAGCCCCGCCAGCTGGCCCGTCGCAATGGTGAGCCCCAAGTCGGCCGTTTCAACGAACTGAACGCCGATGTAATTGGCCCACAGACTGAGAACCTCCCGGGCTCGATCCATCTGAGCAGCAGTGATCGAGTTAACGAGGGGAGTCCCGGCGTTGTCGGTAGAGTAGTTCGAGCGGAAATTGTAGTAGATCGTGGTAATGCCGTCGGTCGAGTCGGCGCCAAAACGCTGGTTCACGTGGTCTTCAAAACCACCCTGCAAGTGCTGCGGGAGGTTGCGATGAGCAGCATCGTCGCTAGCACCCGGCAAATCGAGCACAAACGGCTCGGGGTCAATGGCCGAAGAAAGAATCAAACTGGTCTGCAACTGATTCGATGAGCCAATAACGCCCAGATCGGTCGACGCATCAAAGGAACTTCCCAGTCCCAGCAGGGTCACCGGCGAGAAGGAGAGCAGGGTATTGCCAACGATCGTACTCGGATTGCTGCCCGGCTCGAAATCAACGCTGAACAGGGCCGAAGCCGCAGAAGACACCTGGAGCAGGTCCACCAACTCCTGAGCCGTCAGGTCATCTCGTCCCATATCGACCGTCACCACCCGGTCGACCGCCGTCACCTGAGGCGTACCGCTTCCGGAGTTCTCAAACACGACCTGGACACCACTTCCACCTTCGCCGATCTCGCGAGCGGTCAACCGCAACTTGACTGCACCACCGGTATTCAGATCGGTAATTGCAGTCGCCGCCGCCTCACTTCGCGTGGGCGCCACGGGCGTCGTTTCGCGCGTGCCTATTCTAAGACGATATGTGGCTGGCCCCGCGTTGCTGCCGGGCAGACTATTGATGTCGGATGCGAACCGCAAAGTGGCCGTATTGGTGCTCGCGTTGTACTTCACCGTGCGCGGCAGGAAGACTAGGTCATCCGTGTTGCGAACCGTATCGGACGTGTAGATCAGCTGATAAAACTCCGGGTTTTCAACCGATCGACTCGTCGGCTGCCCCTGCGAGTCATTTTCGACAAGTAACTTGTCGTTGTCGAAGTAAACGACGACTGTATCGCGCTGCTGAGTAAGTTGCCCATTCACGCGCACCACCGGCTGCGGTACCACCGAGGTGACCTGAGGTCCCAGATCGAGCCGGAAGTCAATGGTGTCGAGCCTGGTACCTGCCGTCGTCGGCCGGAATAGCTCTCCGGTGTCTAGATTCCGAAGACCCACCACACCCGTCGCGGGATCGTCGAAACCGAATATCTCAATCCGGTAATTGTCATCTTTCAGCGCTTCGGCAAAACGAAACGTGACTTCATTCTCGTCCGGATTGCTGCCGACCAACGCGGCACCGGGTATCACCTGCGAATCATGGGTTTGGCTCACATCAATCGGCGAATAACTTGGCGCCGGTGCCACTCCCAACTCCGCCGAACCAAGACCGCCGTTGAGCTGGGCTGACAGCCGCGTAATCAATAGTGGAGACGTATTGATCGCCTGAATAAGCTCATCGGCTGTCGTCGGTGACGCGGGATTCGTGTTCAGCGTGATGGAAACAGCCGATCCGGCAATTCCGATCGCCGGAGGCGCACCAACGGCCAAGGAAGCATGGCTGACCTGGACGGACAACTGATCCTCCGGGACGAAGGCGGTCAACAGGATGTTCGCCCCACCATTGCTCCCGAAATCACTCTGGGCGCTAGCCAGCCCAAATGTCCCGTCGCCACCTGCACTGGTAATCCGGATTCCATCGAGCGTCGCAGGGTCGATGACCTGGGAATCATCAAATCGAAACACCAATTCCCTAGGTGCCTGATTGCGCACATCACCATCCGTCAACAGATCGCTATTGTTTGGCTGAATACCAATCAACTGCGGACCCACCGCAAGCAAATGCCGCTGCTCAAGATGCTCCAGGAGCATGTTGCGCATCCTCTGTTTTGCTTGCATGCGCGAATCGGCCCGAGAATGCGAGGATCGTGAAGAACTTGCCGAATAAGACTTACGGATGGCCATTAACCAACCCTTAGAGCTTGCAGGTGAGCTTTAGCACAAAACACCCCAGTGGAAGGGTGTGTGGCGCGTAACAAACGCCAACTCGTCGCTACTGGCGACCAGGTAGAACCACCAAATGAGGAGTGATGAGGACCGAAAACGAGCTGAAAACACGCCTTACGACCCAAGATAGACATGAGGGTCGATTATAGTTGCGGCCCGAAGGGTTGCAAATTTCACCAGGGGGGCACGTATCCCAATCATCCCAACCTGCGAAATTTCACGAAGACTCGGGAGCCAATCATGCGGATAATAGCGGTTAATTGCCTGTCTCGACCAGCAGCTCCGCCCCAAGTGGAGGGTCAAGGAACTAAGTGTCTAGCCTTGGACGCTGGGGTGATTCGGAAGTTCCCCGAAACTGCGGACGACCGCAACAAACACCCCAATCCCCCTAAACTGCCAGACGGGACAACCGGCACCAGAGACACCCCACCTAAGCCACTTCCGCAACCCGCATAGGGGACAACTGATAGGCCCGAGAGCGGAACAGAAAGTCAATCAGGTTGCCTTCATGCGGCTGAAGCCAATTCAGCCGATTGGTGGGAATCGGACCGATATTGAGACGGTCCACGGAGACGCTTTCGGTCAGCTGACCGATCAACGTTTCGTCTTCCGTCAGCGCCGTGCAGACCAGCGTGGGGCCAATGCGGCGAACCAGCTCGTTCTGAGCACACTTGACCACGCTCGTGAATGGGAACATGTACTCCTTGGAGGCAACCGCCCGATCCGGGCTGTCGGCATGCACGATGACCGGCCGCAGGTACGCACAGCGCGGCTTCTCCACCAGCCTTTCTCCGAAACCGGCCGTCATATCATCCACACCCGATTCGGACAGGTCCTGCTGCACCATCGACCAGGTGCCGGTCGCCATCTGAGCGTTGGTGAAGGCGGCCAGGCCGGCTTCATCATCCTCCGGCGGCAAGACGTCTACCGACCCCAATCGCTCGGCGAGCGCCTGGGCAATCTTTTCCGTATGCCGCGAAGCCCAGATTCCCGAACAATTGATGCAGCTTCGCCCGCTGTTGGAGTAAACACTCTCGACCATCAAATCCAGGTAGTCCTCCCACCGATCCACCACGTCATCGCCAATCAAGATTTTGGAGAACCCAGGGCCGTGGGGTTGTACACGCGGGTTCCCTTCGTATTGCTCCACCGTCTGAGCACTTCCGAACACCATGGACCGGCTGCAGCGACTGAGCAAGGTCTGCCCAACGTCGTGACCACCTGGATAGAGTCCAAACGCTTCGGCAGGAACGCCTGCTTCGATAAATGCCGACACCATACGGTAGGGCGTCCAAGGCTCTTGACTACCCGGCTTGAGCAGCAGCCCAATTTGCAATGCCACCGCCGGCAGCCAAAGTGTATGAACTCCAGGCGAGTTGTTCGGCAACACCGCACCCAAGACTGGCGACTGGACTTGATAGCTGACCGTGACGCCCCGTCCCTCCTCTCCATAGCCTCGACTGAGAATCTCAAGGTCCAGCCCGCGAGTCAGCGCATCGAGAATCTGATCGATATTGGCCAATACGAATGAGTTCTTCTTCATGTTGCCGCGACACATGTGCTCCGGCAACCCGGTACTGGCCGATTGCTGATGGATAAAATCATCGACCGTCTGCTGGCCATCCCCCATGGGTAGAGTGCCGGTCTCGAACAGCTCCGCCGCCCGCTTGCAGTGAGCAATCAACTCACCGGAAGGAATCTCACGCAACATCGACCTGGCGCGAGCGGCATGGCGCATGTCGAGCTGTAGCATCCCCCCATTGACCTGAGAGATACTGGCGATGGGTTCGCCCGTGTTAAAGTGGACGACCTCCTGGGTTTCCAGTGATTTGTAAGGCTTACCCCAGCGAAGTGCGGAAAGTGTCAGCACGCGATTTCTCCAGCAGTCCGAATCCAATACTTACCTAATTTATTCGGCGAGACCGTTAACTCCGTTGGCTCGCCAGTCAAACCGCTAGTAGACGCCAACGGTCGTCTGGGAAGCGATGGCATGGTAGGGGCGAACACCACTGACCCCATCCCACGGATACGTGGCGAAAGGTTCTTCTCGCTCCCCCTCATCACGCTCCAGAAATCCCGGAACAAAAAACTCCTTGGTCATCGTATAGAGTTTCACCCGCCCCGTACCGCCGTACGGCACCACCTGCGTATGATCCTCAAAATCGACGACCTCCACCGCGGCGCGCGGCTGAGGTGCGTAGTAAGAGATTTTGTAGTTGTCGGCCGCAGTGACTTTCTTACTACACGCCAGCCCCATGAGCGTGTTGCCGTAGGTGGGTGTCATGTAAACCCCACTTTCTTCAACCGCCCCCCCCAGCAGTTCCTCCACGCAGAATCGCGTCCATTCCGGCGTAAACTCGGTACCACCAGAAAAGATCCCCGTGATACCTATC
>JANQJJ010000535.1 GCA_028281725.1 Pirellulaceae bacterium
CGACTTCCTGAGAACAAGGGCCGCGTTTCGCGGTCAGCGGCGGCGTATTGGCCCTGCCCCGATCGGCATGAAGGGCCGCGTGGACAGCCGCTTGAGGCCGCTGGTCTCCAGAGATGTTCGGGCAGCTGGCTGTCATTGCGTGGCGACAGTTCTCAGGCCCGGGCCGATTGGAAAGCAGGGCCGTACCACAATGACAGATCGGCACGGAAGGCGATTCGTTTCCTGACCGACGTGGCAGTGCGTCGGAGTCGCTAGTCGGTGGCGACCAAGCGCAGTCCATCCGTCCGTTTGAGTTCGAACCACGCGGGCAGCGCGTCCACTCCACCACCGCTGAGCTTCTGTACACCCAACCGCAGGCCAGGCTTTTGTGCGTCCTGTACGATGCTTTCAGCGTTGAGTATGTCGACTGGCCAAACTTGGCTGAACAATCGACGCAAGCTATACTTTCAGTTATGGAAACAAATCTAACACCCGAACAAGCTGACGCTCTTCGGGCATCTGATCCGAACAGCCTTGTAATGGTTGATCCGTCGACCAACCGCCGTTACGTCGTGGTCGACGCCGATGCGTTTGCTGGCGTGGAAGCTCTGTTAGCAATTCAAAACGGAATCTCTCAAATGGAGAGCGGCACTGGAAAGCCACTTTCAGATGTGATGAACGAGATTCGTGAGCAACTTGAGCGACGTCGCGTCTAATGCATCAAGTTGTTGTTCATCCACAAGCCAGGGACGCCATCGCCCGGAACGCTGATTGGTGGGCAGAACATCATTCTGTCGACCAAGCACTGACATGGGTTAATTCTGTTGAACAGCAACTGCAGGAATTGGCTGAATTCCCTGAACGATTTGGTCTGGCAGCGGAAAACGAACTGTTCCCCTATGAAATCCGGCAAGTTTTGGTTGGCTTGGGAAACAGACGAAGCTACCGAGCGCTTTATACGATTGACGAAAATGTCGTTCACGTGCTGACTGTGTTGCGAGCTTCCCAAGGCGAGATCCAGTCCGACGATCTTCCAAGTTCCTTTAACAAGTAATTCTCGTACAGAATTTCACCCCACGCCAGCAGCAGGTACTTACCCTTTCGTTGTTCGTAACCGCTGGCGAAACATCCTTGCCGGTTGCCAGGGTGCAACGCGACGAGCGGAAAAGCGTCCACGCCGCTGGACTCCTTCGAGGTCGCCACATCCCGGACGGCCGGGCACTTCTGGGGACACAGCATTCTGGCGGGTGGTTTCAGCCCCTCCCAGCATACTTGAGTGACCTTGTAGGGGGCCCGGACGATGGAGTATGACGCGGCCGGGCGATTGCAGGCTGTGGAGTTGCCGGGTGTGAAGGATCCGCACAATGGCGACCAGGTGACCCGCCCCCGATACGAATACGAGTATGGATTTGGCGGCCAGCAAACTTGGATTATCGATGCCTACATCGTAAACCAATCGAGATGTCGGGCTACCGATTCTAGATTTTCCCGGACCGACTCTGGCCAACTGCTTCAAAATGCTACATGTGGCTGTCAGCTGAGTCGAATTGCACCACGTGATCTGTGGGACGGGTACGCGAGAGCACTGCTATGGAAGCGGGTGTCGGAATTGCTGGCGGCAGCCTACCGCGGCAGAAAGCGGTCGATGCGCCGCTTGGGTCGTTGTCGGCGCCGTGCACTTGGCGTCACCAGCACACTAGCTGGCCGCGTCGGCACGCCGGTTGCAATCTCAGCTCATCAGCCGAGCCTCAGTGGCAGGACGTTCGAGTGCATCCACTGGTGATGAACCGAACGTGACCGAGGGCGGTGCGCTGTTGTCACGTGTAGGAATTCACCCATCAAGATCTGAGGTCTATCATGCAGTGCGTCTCTAGGGTATCGCTAAGTGCTGTCTCGCCAATGAATTTTGGTGCCCAGTCGGGAAGCGGAATGGTGCTAGCCACCGACGTCTCGTGGAACTTACCGGCGGTCGGCGCTAGGCGGCTCACGTTGGCGAAACAGTGCCAACCCCCTTTCCTTAGCGCTAGGTCGGGCGACCTACTCGCTTTCCTGATCGCTGTCTTCGCAATGTTGTTCACCGCCGAATTGGGGTGCGCCCAATCGACTGAAGACGCTACGACTGAAGATACCGTTACCGCCCAGGCTCGGCCGGGAGTTGAGAAGAACGAGGGGAGGATTACCGAGGTGACGCTCTACCGCGACCGGGCACTGGTCACTCGGGAGATTGCGATTGCGGCCGGTGCGGCCCTGCGCACGCTCCAGATTCCCGATCTGCCCTATTTGACGGCGAAAGACACGATTCACGCGGCTGGTGATGGCATGGTCGACGTGCGCTCTCTGCACGCCAGGCACGGCGTGTCAGGTGCCGGGCAGCAGGAGATCGCTGATCTGGAAGTCCAGCTAACGCAGCTTGAGAACGAGCAGGCCGAAGCGAAGCACGCGGTCGAACTGGCCACCGCTCATTTGAAGTCGCTCGACAACCTGACCGCCTTTACTTTTTCAGCGGCCAGTCAGGATCTCAATCGCGGAGTTCTCGATGCAGACACGTTGACCGAACTGACCAAGTTCTCGATGGTCGAGCGGACCAATGTGAGTGGTGAGCTATTTCAACACCAAAAAACCGTCGGCGAGCTCGCCACGCGTATAGGAAATATGCAACAGCGCCGAGCGGAGTTGCAATCAGGCGAATCGGCTAATCGATGCGAAGTCATGATTTCAGTTGGTCTGCCCGAGAATCAAGCTGGAACATTGCGGCTGAGCTACCAAGTGACCGGGTGCGGTTGGTCGCCTGAATACACCGTGTATGGTGAGAGTGGGAAACAGACGGTGCTGCTGGGGTACAACGCGCAGGTTCATCAGGCTAGCGGCGAAGACTGGAATGAAGTCCGTTTGACGTTGTCCACGGCATCGCCGAACATCAACTCCGCTAGCCCTCAATTGACACCGCTGCGGATTGCGTCAGTAGCCACCGATTCGAGCGACCCGTTTGGCAAGGCGTCTGACGACGCTAGCAATCCGTTTAGCGATTCAACCGGTTATCATCTAGGGCAGTCGGTTGCCGAGGTGCTGCGAGTTCTCGACGCGGACAAGCATCGAGCAGCCATGACGCTACGTGGTGGCGATCATGCCAATGGTTCACGGCGTCGAGATCTGGCACTCAACGGTTTGGCAATCAAAGTCCAGCAGGTCGAGCTGCAGGCGGCAGCCGATTCACTGCGGACACTCGCGCCGGACGTACATGAAGACGTTGCCAGCCAAGTCTACACATTGGAACGCGCGATTCGGCTGGATAATCGTCCCGGGAATCAGCAGGTACAGATCGTTCAGGCCGAGTTGTCAGGCGAGATGGTTCATGTCGCCACGCCCCTGCTGAGTACGTATGCTTTTCGTGAAGCGCGAGTTACCAACGACTTGGGGGTCGGATTGTTGGCCGGACCGGCATCTGTCTATTTGGATGATCGATTCGTGGGCAATATGCACATTCCATCCACGGCCGCAGGCCAGCACTTGACCATCGGGTTTGGGGCAGATCAACAGGTTCGCACTCGTCGCGAGTTGCTGGAAAAGCAGGACGACGTCCAAGGCGGGAATCGTCAGCTGAAATTCAACTATCGTTTAGTCGTTTCGAACTTCAAAGACGAAGCGGTCGACGTTCGTCTGTTAGACCGGTTACCAGTCACTCGCGAGACGCGGCAGATGTCGATTCACATTGATCAGCCGCAGCAGGAGCTATCGCAAGACGCGCTGTACCAACGCGCGGAGCGTCCGTTGGGTATCTTGCGTTGGGATCTGGCTGTACCCAAGGGCCGCAACCAGAGCAACGCGTTCGACGTCCACTACAGTTTCTCTATGGCCTTTGACCGCAATCGACTTCCCACCGCAGAAGGCATCCTGGCAGAAATGGAAGCTGATTTCGACAGTATCTATATTCCGGGCACGGAGGATGGCGGCATGGGCGGAGGCATGGGAGGCATGGGCGGAGGAGGTTTTTTTCGCGTCGATTCCGACCGGGAGGCAAGCCGTTAGACTTGCTACGAGTCCAGTCTTTTGCTGCTGGCGTGTCCCCGCGAAGCCGTCGGCTCGCGTGTCTATGCCCTGAGCAGCGAGAAATCGCCGGCAACTTCTGCTAAACTCTCACTAGTGGAGACGGAGTAAAGAGAAAAGCCAAGTTTTGGACACTTCTTCGGTGAAGCATGCGAATTACCAAACGCGAATTTCTGAAGACGACCGGTGTGTTGGCGGCCAGTTCGGTTTTGAGCCCTCCGTTCGCGACGGCTGGGCAGCCTCCAGCGGTGAGCCGAGAGGTTCGCGTGGCATTGCCGCGCGGACGCGTACCGCTGTCGTTCATTATCGACGACTCGACATGCTTGGTGAACATGGGCAAGTTCTGCATGCCTCAGTTTGCAGCGACTTATCCCGATCGCCGGGACTATCAGAAAGACTGGCAACAGTGGCCCGACGAGATTCCTGACAGCTTTGTTCGCGAGTTTGGCTCTTGGTGCGCTGAGCAAGGAGTACGCGGAAAGTACAGTATCGTTCCTTATCCGGCGTGCGTCGGTTGGTTGGACCGAACGCTTCCGGGGTGGTCGCAGAAGCAGTTGAAGGATAGTTTGAAACTGGTGCGAGATCTGATGGTTCCGAACTGGGACATTCATCCGGAGATGATTACCCACACACGCGTCATCGATCTGAAAACAGGCAGACCCTTTGCAGAGATTTCTCCGGCGACCATGGAAAACTCGTATCCGCAGCAGGATATGAGCGTGGATCACTTGGCGGCTTATCTGGCCTACGCACTAAAGATCTTGAAGAATTGTGACTTGCCCTGCGAGGGGATTACCACGCCGGGTGGTTTTGGCAACCAGGTGAAGGATAAACTTCCCCTGGCTGTGTTTGAGGCAGTCCGCGACGTTTATGGCTGCGAGCTTCCGCATTACTTCAAATACATATCCAGTGGTGATGAAAGTACGGAGCCTCGGCTCGAGGCGCTGCGAGACGAGGATTCCAGTTCCCCCAGTGTCGTGGCGAATGTACCGGCCGGTACCGGTGACTGGTTCGGCGGCTGGGATGGGGTGCTCCCAAGCCAAGGAGATCGCTACGCGAATGAAGACGCCACCCGCGGGCGCATGGTGGAGTTGATCGAGCAGGGGCGTCCGGCCATCATGCTTTGCCATTGGCCCGGGATGTATTGTGGCGGAAGCCTGGAGGGGTATCGCGATTTTCAGCGGGTCGTCTTAGCGCTCAACCGACGTTTTCAGGATGAAACCGTGTGGATGAAGGTGAGCGAGATTGGTCGCTACTGGACCGCGAAGCGTCTGACAAAGATCCAGCGCCACGGCAATACGGTGCGGCTAAACGCCCCGTTTTCCTGCCCCAACTTCACTCTTCGCCTGCCCAGCGAACGAGTGAGCCGAATCACGTTGCGGACCGGGGATGTGGCTGAGCAACTCAGCAGCGTGAGCAGTTTGCCTGCCATCGCGGCTGGTATGTTCCACTACGTCGATGGCGAGTACACCGTCTGTTTCCCACTCAGCAAGGGCGAAAGCCGAATTGAGCTGTCGTAGAAGACGCAAGGCAACTACGATTTTGCTCACTGGCCATTCCATCTATAATATCCCGCTTACCTCTGACAGCGGCGGTCCGAGTTTCCAGGTCAGTCCCCACTTACTAGCGGATTCCAGATTTCGAACCGCTTGATACCAACCAAGCATTTTTGAGCGTTCGTATGAAAATTAAAAGTTGGCTTTTAGCTATCGGTGTCGTGTCTCTGCTGTCGGCAATCGGATGTCGAGAGCAGCAACCGATTGTGGTTGAGTTTGAGCCGAATATGGTCTTCGCCTATCAGATGAGCGCGCGTCTGGAACAGCCCATGGATCAAGCATTGGATGAGGCGAACGAGGCGCTCATCGAGCTGTTCGGGACACCCGACGAACCGAAGTTGCCGGAATCGATCTTGGAAGAAGAGCCGCTCGCCTCTTTTCTGTCGATGGACCACTTAGTCGCGGCATCGGGTCCCGATACGGAGTCCGGTCGCGGCGCGTATCGTAAACACTGTGCGACCTGCCACGGCGTTACTGGCAACGGACGGGGCACCACGGCCGCTTTACTCGATCCCTATCCTCGAGACTATCGATTGGGGCGATTCAAATTTAAAAGCACGCCCATCGGAACGAAGCCGCTGAAGGAAGATATTGCCAAGTTAATCAAAGTTGGTTTGCCGGGAACGGCGATGAAGGCGATTCCCGAGCTGACTGAGCAGGATATTGACGCCCTGACCGATTACGTTATCTACCTTTCTTGGCGCGGCGAGGTGGAACGCAGTCTGTTGATGGAGGCTGAGTATCTCGAGTTCGCCGAGGGGGATTCGTTGTACGATCCGTCATTGAAGGAAAAGGAGCCGGAGCTTTTCGAAGAGCAAAACGAACTGATTCAAGATTTTGCCCTGGAGGTCGCCGAGAGCTGGCTCGACGCGCCCGATCGCGTCCAAGAGGTTCCGGCCCGCGATCCGACGATCGTGCCCGATACGATGGAGGAAGTCGTTGCGGCAATGCAGCTCGAAGGGAATTCGCCCATCAAAGAGTCCGTTGCTCGTGGTCAAGAGTTGTTTGTGAGCGAAAAGACGGCGTGCGCCAAGTGCCATGGCAAGGAGGGGCACGGAGATGGCCAAAACAACGACTACGATGAATGGACTAAGGACTGGACGGAGCGCTTTGGTCTGGCACCGGATGATGAGTATGCTCAGGTCCCGTTAATCGCTCGTGGTGCTTTGCCGGTGCGCAAGGTGTCGCCGCGGAATTTTCAAGAGGGCGTTTATCGCGGAGGGGTCGACCCGGAGGATATTTATCGTAGGATTGCTTTAGGCATCGAAGGCACACCCATGCCGGCCGCAGCAGTCGGAGCCGAAGAGATTTGGGATCTCGTCAACTACGTCCGCTCGCTCTACGTGCCGGAGCCGGACGAGCTTTCCGATTCGCCGAGTGCCGGCCCTTCGGCGGAGCAGGTAACGCTGGGCAATTGATGGCGGAGCCGGAGGGCAACCGGCGGAGCGGTATCAATGTCGAATCTACTCGTCCGAAAGATCAAGCCTGAGGATAATCCATCCGTGGCGGCCATTATTCGTTCCGTGATGACGGAGTTTGACGCCGTGGGGCCCGGATTCTCGATCGAGGATTCAGAAGTCGACTCGATGTTCGAGGCGTACGACAGTCCAAGATCGGTGTTTTACGTCCTGGAGCAGGCTAAAGCGGTCGTCGGATGCGGTGGTCTGGCTCCGCTCGGCGGTGGGGACGTGGATACCTGCGAACTGAAGAAAATGTACTTTTTGCCCGCTGCCCGCGGAAAGGGTGCTGGCCGCGTGCTCGGTGAGCTGTTGATTCAAGAGGCAGGCAAACGCGATTTTCGCCAGATCTATGTCGAGACCCTCAAGCGAATGGAAGCGGCGAACCGCCTCTACCAAAAACTCGGCTTCGCACCTTTATCATGTAGCTTGGGCAATACGGGGCATCACGGTTGTGATTTTTTCTACGCCCTGGACTTAAGCGAACGTAACTCGTCTCCAGCGAAATTTCACTGACGCGTTTGGGCGGCGTGCTCTGTGTACCGAAGGTTGTCGAAGGTGCCCGTGCGGATGGCAACGTGATGGTCGCCGCATCCCCGGCTTTCATTTGACACTTAACAGCTGCACAAGCTTGGCGCGGGAAAGCGAGTTGAAAGAGCGTGGGCTTCCAAACTTCAGTCGCCGCCTGCCAAGGGTTGCCTGGAATGCCAAAGCTGGCAAACCGATATGCATTGAGCCGGAGCGGGTTTTTGGCTAGTCTCCTGGGCGGATACTTACTTGACGATCAGGGGGTCGGTTCGAGTGTGAGGCAGGTCGGTTATGAGCCATCGGTGGCTAGCTTTCGTCTGTGGGGCGCTGTGCCTCAGTCCAGCGATGCAGCAGCTGTCCGCGCAGCAGCTGGAACCGGACTCTCCAGAGGAGGGCATCGTAGCGACGTCGGCTGACGAAGCGGTGCCAGATGAGTCTGGAGGGGAACTCGTCCCGATACTGCAACTGGATGAGACGATGACCTCCGAATCGGATTTGATCCACGAACGGGTCAGCGAAGAAGTCGAGACAGAAATCGCGTTCGGCGACTGGCTGGGCTACAACTCGGCAGACAACGACATGACTTGGCTGACCGGGCATGGCGACGATCTCGGGATCTTCAGCATCGAGTCCTTTCCCACGTTGGACATCGGGGAAGAGTCGGCTCTGATGCTGGGAACAGGAATCCACTTCGTAAATGGGCCGATTGCCACGGACCTACCGCCCAGGCTGTTCGATCTGCATTTGGCCTATCACACGCGCCGTTTGCATACTCAGAACTTCATCTATGACATGAAGCTCGGCGTCGGTGTTTTCACTGATTTTGAAGGTAGTTCGCGTAAAGGCGTCCGATTTCCCGGACATGTGGTTTCCTACTACCAGTGGCATCCCTGGCTGGTGTCCGTGTTCGGATTGGAAGCATTTGATCGAGACGACATTAGCGTTCTGCCGGTTGCGGGGCTGGTGTGGCGGCCAAGACGAGATCTCGTCTACGAGTTGGTGTTCCCGCGTCCCAAGGTGCAAGTCAAACTGGATTCCAACTATGCCATGTATCTCAGCGGCGAACTCGGTGGGGATACCTGGGCGATTGAGCGGAGCAACGCGGTGAGCGACAACGCGACCTATCGGGACTTGCGCGTGGTGCTGGGTGTCATGGATTTCGACGACGGAGATTCCGCTTTGGAAATCGGTTGGGCCTTCGATCGCCAGCTAGAGTACCGCTCCGGCCAGGGGAACTATCAGCCCGAAGACGCCTTCCTCGTCAGGTTCCGGGCTCATTACTAACGCTGCGGGGCGCTACGACCGCTCTCGATGGATGCTTCCAGGAGCGACTCCAGTTCGTCGACGATTTTGGGGTGCTCGAAGTAGAGGTTTTTTGTCTCACCTGGATCTGTTTCCAGGTCATAAAGCTGCCCGGGTGCGTTAGGCGCGTTCTCAGGTAGACGATACTCCTGAAGCAAACGGCTAGATTCATAGCGGTTGCCCCCGGAGCCCTGGTGGGCGAGGTACTTCCATCGGCCACGACGAATTGCCAGATAACGCTTTCCGCCAAATCCCTGCTGCAGGAGGTACGGGCGGATTGGCTCTCGGGTCTGGGCGAGCAACGCCGGAAGCATGTTGTAGCTGTCCTCTGCCGCATCGTTGGGTAGCTGGATGTCGAGGGTTGCGGCCAGCGTTGCCATGACGTCGGTCAGTGATGTGATTTGATCCGACGTCGATCCCGCCTTGATCTTGTCGGGCCAGCGAACGATCAATGGAACGCGATGTCCTCCCTCCCAATTGTCCCGCTTGACTCCACGCCAAGGTCTCGCGCCGTCATGTTGATGGTCCTTCCGCATGTGAACCACGGTAAGAACCTCCGGTCCGTTGTCGCTGGAAAGCATGACGATCGTATTGTCAGCAACGCCCAGTTGCTCCAGTTTTTGCATGAGCCGGCCGACCACGAAATCGAATTCAAAAATGAAGTCACCGTGAGGCCCCGACATGGTTTTTCCCTGGAACTGATTTCCCGGAAAAGAAGGCAAATGAACCGCCTGCGTCGAGTGAAACAGGAAGAATGGCTGGTCAGGCGATTTTTTAACGTGGTTCTCGAGGAAGCCAATACTCCTGCCGAGGAACGTCATGTCGACTTCTTCCAGATCGAAGTCCGGTGCCACCATACCGCGGCGGTTGTCGATCGCATACGGATGTTTGGGCAGCGAGTCTCGATTCAGCTGAGTGGTTGGAGGGTTGGGGACTCGGTTTCCATCGATGAACGCATACAGCCAATCGGTTGTTGGGCAGCATGCGGTTCCGAAGAACTGATCAAACCCCACGTCGAGCGGCCCGCCGGCAATCGGCCGCGAGTAGTCGATACGCCGGACCGCATCCAGGCCGCCCTGATGAATCGGATTACCTGCTTTGTCGTAGAATGTCATGCCGACGTGCCACTTGCCGAAGCATGCCGTTGCATAGCCTGCACCGCGAAGCATTTTGGGCAGCGTCAGCCGATCTGGTGCAATCAAGGAAGGTCCGCCCGCGCCGGTGAATACCGTTCCGCCACGCGGTACTCGAAACGCCATCTGGCCCGTTAGCAGGCTATACCGAGTCGGCGTGCAGACAGTGCAGGGGCTGTGGGCATCTGTAAAACGCATGCCCTGCTCGGCGAGTCGGTCTATCGATGGCGTCGGGATCTTGGATTCCGGGTTGTAGCAGCCTACGTCGCCGTAGCCGAGATCGTCGGCGAGTATGAAAACAATATTGGGCTGGTGGGCTGCTCTGGCTGACAACGGCAGCGCCAGGCAGATAGCGGCCACGACGGTTACAAATCGCATGACGAGTATTCTCCAGGGTTGCACTTGACTCTGAGTCGGTAGGAATCTCGTTTTCGGCCGGTCGAGACTTCGATTCCTCGGCCATCAGGGGCCGGCCGATGCACGGCTTGCCTGCCTGCCGACGGGCCGTTTTCGGACCGTTCCCAGGGCGGCAATGCGACGCTTTGCCCCAGCAGATTTCGCGTTGCGAAACACGGCTACTGCTGGTCCACTAAAGGGTGACTCAATTTCCAGATAGTGGACGCTAGTATACTTATGTATCGCCCTGGCACAATTCAATCGCGCTCTCATATCGGGTGGTTACTGGTTGCGTGTGCTTGGCTGGGTACGATGCCGGGCTGCGACGCGCCCATCGCCTCTTTTAAACCAAATTGGCTCTACGCGAAGCGAATGGAGATGACCGGTGCGGCCGAAATGGCGCCAGCCGTTGAAGACGCCCATACCGCATTGACGCGGTTGTTCGGCAAACCCGATGATCCCAAGTGGCCCAAATTCCTGCTAGAGGACGAGAGCCTAGCTTCTTTGGTGGACGTCGATAGGCTGCGTCGCGCCGCCGGTCCGGTCAGCAGTGACGAGGCGGGCGTTCACTACGGTTTGTACCGTGAGCATTGTATGGCTTGTCACGGCGTGACGGGGAATGGTCGCGGACCGACATCGCGTTTCTTGAATCCCTACCCACGCGACTTTCGCTTGGGGAAGTTCAAATTCAAGGCAACGCCGATTGGCAGCAAACCGACTCGACTGGACCTGGAGCGTATCCTGCGTGATGGCATCGTCGGTACGAGCATGCCGTCATTCGGATTGCTGAATGAGGAAGACTTGCAAGCACTGATCGACTACGTGATTTATCTCTCGGTGCGCGGCGAGGTCGAGCGGCGGTTGCTCGCAGAGGCCGCCTTTGAGATTGATCTGGAGGCAGGTGACCGGCTGTTCGACGCCGCGTTGGAAGAAGACGATCCCGAGGCGTTCGCTCTTCAGTGGCAAACCATTGAAGACCACGTTGTCGATACGGTGCGGAGTTGGGCGGCGGCTCCCAGCCAGGTCACCGAAGTGGATGGACCGCCGGTCGACTACCCGCTTTTCGGGCGTGATAACGCCGCGGAGCTACCGCAGCGAGAGCGACTAGCGGCTTCGATCGCCAACGGTCGGAGACTGTATCAGGGACAGGTGGCAGGCTGTGCTCAGTGCCATGGTGCGACCGCGATGGGGGACGGACAAACGAATGACTTCGATCAATGGACCAAGGATTGGACCACGCTAGCAGGCATTGATCCGAAAGATAAGGCGGAGCTAGCGCCGATGCTTGCCCTAGGCGCGCTTCGGCCGCGAAACATTGCACCTCGCAATCTGCGTCGTGGCATCTATCGTGGAGGTTCACGTCCCATCGATTTATATTTTCGCATCGTGAACGGCATTGATGGGACATCCATGCCGGCGGCACCTATGAGGCCGGACAATCCGCTGGGAATGACTGAGGATGAGGTTTGGGATTTGGTCAATTATTTACTAAGTCTGCCCTATGAACATCTGGCGCCAGAATCGACAGGCGTTGTAACTTCGGCGGGCAAAACGCGGTGAGGCATGGGCGATATGGATAGGCGTCGTCCCTAGCCGTTGTCGGGACCTGAGCCTGTTTATTGAGATTGCTGGAGAGTTCCCTTTGGGAAGATTCTGGAGTTTGTTGTTCCTGATCGTGTCTACCCTCGGCACGCTTTGCTACTTGGCCGGCATGTTTGCTGGTTCAGGACCGCTGGCGGTATACCGGTTCGAGCACGCCAATTCGCTCAACGCGGTCGGCGCGCGGCTTCAGGCGCTCACGCTGACGGTTGCTGCCATCGCCTTTGCCGCAACCGGCCTGACGATCTCAAGTATTCTGTGGAGAATTTTTGCCGAAAACGTCCGGGTTCCGGCCGAAGCGGATCCTCGCAACCAGCGACTCCGCGCTGCGTGGATCGTGGGTCCCGTGCTGATACTGTCAGCGCTGGCGATGGTTCAGCTGAGAACGTGGCGGCAGAACACGCCCGGTCAGGGAGCATTCGGCGGTCTGAGGTATGTTGGCGCCGATGGTCAGCCGCGCCCAGAGTCTGGCCAGCCGATATCGCCGCGCTTCGAATTGACTTGGGGGCTGTTCGAATTGCGCATCCGCTATGCGGGCGCAGACGGGCGGTTGGGTACGGCGGACGATCTGGTTGGCGAGGCGGGGCAATTGCACGTACCGGCCAGGAAACCAAGTGTTGGCTGGCTGCGTGCGAGCGAAGTATCGCGCAGCTTTTCCATTCCTGATTTGTTGCTCGGATGTGACATTGCAGCGGGATCGCGCCGTGTCGTTTGGTTCCAAGCTGAGCAGGAGGGGAGCTATGAAATGGTTTGCAACGAGCTGTCTGGCTTGGGGCACTATGCGGCGCAGGGACGGCTGGTGGTCGATTCGGCGGATGCCTACGACGCGTACCTAATGCGGCTCAAGGAAAGGCAGTTTCAACGCGACTACTCGTTTGAGAAGGAGTCGGCTCTCAGTTTGCGTGAGAAGACCGATCGCAGAGCTTGGACTGAGGAGTTATTAGCAGGCAACACATCGGCTAAACAGAGCAAGGCTTCCGATCTGAATCAGCCGAGGACCCGCTATGGACAATCGATCGGCCCGGGCGGAGCCCCCAGGGCTGGGCTGGCGGAGGCGTCACGATGAGTGCTGTTTCGCCTGAGCCGGGTATCCTGAAAACTCTCGTTGGCAGCGGGCCGTGGAGAGGTCCAGCCAGATGGATTGGAACCTATCTGTTGGCTCGCGACCACAAAGTGATCGGTCTACAGTTTTTCTTCACGGCGCTCGCCTGGTCCCTTGTCGCTATGGGGTTGGCGATCGCGATCCGCTGGCAACTCGCTTGGCCATGGCAGTCGGTGCCCGTCATGGGGCCCACACTACTGAGCGAACAGGGCGGGCAAATCTCGCCGGAGTTCTACGCGACCGCAGCCAATCAATACGTGACGGTCATCGTATTCTTTGTTTTAGTTCCCATTTTGAATGGAACGTTTGGTAGTTATCTCGTTCCGCTGATGATTGGCGCTGAGAATATGGCGTTTCCAACTTGGAACATGGCCTCGTACTGGATGATGTGGCCTGCGTCGATATGTGTCGGAGCCAGTTTTTTTGTCGCGCCAACCTATGCCAGTGCTCAGTCGCAGAGTCTTGGCGTGGCCGAGAGTTGGTGTTTTGGCGGAGTGGCCTGTGTGGGCATCGCCATGATCCTCTGGTCTGCCAACCTGCTCACGACGGTTGTCCAGATGCGAGCGCCGGGCATGACGTTTTTTAAAATGCCGATGACTGTTTGGGGTATGGCCGTCGCGGCTATAGTCCTGCTGGTGATGTTGCCGCTGTGGGCTGCGCGGACCGTCACGCAAGCGGCCGATCGTCTGTTTGCAAGTGATCTACCTCAGTCTGAATTTTTGGCCGCCAGCATGAACCACTTAGGGCTCGATGGCATGCAACTGCTCCATGAGGCGCATCCGGCGGTATACATTCTGGTTTTGCCGTTGGTGGGTATGATCAGTGACATCATTGCGACGTTCTCCCGCAAGTCCTTGTGCGGTTATCCGGCGCTTGTGCTGGCCATTGCGGCCATGGGCACGGGAGCCCTGTTGTGGGCCCTGCTGCCGGCAAATTCCGATACGGGGCTGTCGCTCAGGGTGATCGCATCGGTTCTCTGGGCGCTGGTGACGGCCATTGCTGTTAGCACGCTGGCGGTTGGTTGGCTGCAAACGATGTGGGCCGGGCGAATCCAGTTGACCACGTCGATGTTGTTCGCAATCGGTTTTGTGCTGGCACTCATGACCGGCATGCTGTCGACACTCCTGATGACATCCCAGTCGACCGGCATGGGCTCAGTTGGCGGCTACTATGGGGTAGCGCATTTTCATTTTTTGGCGGTCGGTGCCGGAATGATGGGGATTTTTGCGGCACTTTATTTTTGGTTTCCCAAGATGTTTGGTCGCCAAATGAGCGAATTCTGGGGCCACACGCATTTTGCGCTGACCTTAGTGTTCATCAACGCAACGCTCTTGCCCATGGTTGGTTTGGCCGAGCGGGGCGCTGCACGCGCCAGTGCCGAACCTGAAGGTTTTGAGTGGTTCGCTGGTGCGCCCCCCGTGAATCGGTTCATCACCTTATGCGCGCTGGCGACAATCGCTTGTCAAGCCATTTTTATGGCCAACTTTTTGTATAGTATTTTTTTCGGCAGGCGTGTTGGACGCAATCCATGGAACAGCAATACGCTGGAATGGTCGGCGCCGAGTCCACCTAGCCAGGGCAACTTCGATTTTCAGCCAATCGTCAATCGCGGCCCCTACGAGTACGGCCATCCCAGCCGCCTACGCGACTTCACGACTCAGACGGAGCCGGCCAGTTCGGAAACGGTTCCGGCCGTGGTCGGGGAAGGGGGTGCGCATGTCTGACGTCCCCGAGTCGACATATAGCCGCGTCATTCACTCACTGGCGGTCGTGCTGACGGTTGCCGTTTTCCCATTGATTTGGGTTGGCGGACTGGTCACGACCTATGATGCCGGGATGGCCGTGCCGGATTGGCCGGGGACGTACGGATGGAACCTATTTGCCTACCCAGCATCCACGTGGCTATTCGGTCCGTTTGATCTGCTGGTCGAGCACAGTCATCGATTGCTTGGAGCCATCGCGGGTTTCTTGTCCATTGGTCTAGTTGTTACCTCGCAATGGTACGAGAAACGGTCCTGGTTTCGGTGGTGGTGCCGTGGTGTGCTGGTGGCAGTGATTGCCCAAGGCGTCTTGGGTGGAGCTCGCGTGATGTTGGATCAAAGGACAATGGCCATGATCCATGGCTGTACGGGGCCCCTCTTTTTTGCAATGGCCACCGCCACCGCCGTGATGAGCTCTCGATGGTGGATCCAGCGCGGCTCGAGCACCGCTGCGGACGAAGGCGTTACCGGGCGACCAGTCAGGTGGCTCGCGTCCGCCGTCGTTTTGGCAAGCTATATCCAGCTGATCATGGGAGCCCAGTTGCGGCATGTGACCGGTGCAACCAGTCATCAGGTGTTCATGGGGTTCGTCCATATGCACCTGTCGCTAGCGGTTTTGGTCGCTCTGCTAGCCATCAGCTTCGCCGCGGTCGCGGGGCTCCGGCGGAGCGTACCCCGACCCGTGGGCCGTACTGCACAACTGCTAGCCGGCCTGGTGCTGGTGCAGATTGCTTTGGGAATTGGAACTTGGATCGTAAACTATGCTCTGCCCTGGTCAGAATTGAACCAGACGTTAGCATCCTACACGATTCTAGCGAAGGGATATTGGGAAAGTCTGATCGTAACCGCTCATATGGCTACGGGTTCATTAATTATCAGTTTAGCAACCGTTGCCGCGCTGCGAGCCTGGCGATCTGGTGCACCAGCAACAGCTAGAGAGGTGAATTGGAAGTGGAAACATCAAGCCGCTTGAGGCCGCCGGGAGGGCCCGCCGGTCAAGTCAGCGCTGGATTGGTCGCCGTGCCGACCAGACGACGTCTGTCGTACTACATCGAACTGACCAAGCCACGCATCCTGGTGATGATCCTGTTGACGGTCGTCATGGCGATGGTCGCAGCTGGAAATACGGTGGGGCTGCTCACCGTGTTGCACGCGTGCATTGGAACCGCCATGGTGGCGGCCAGCGCCAGTGTGCTCAATCAGTGGATGGAACGCGAACGTGACGGTGTCATGACGCGGACGTGCAAGCGTCCACTTCCCAGCGGCCGTGTCGCGTCAAGCCAGGCGGCGTGGATGGGATGGGTGCTGGTGCTGGTTGGCTCCGCCTATTTGGCTCTGTTTGTTAACTTGCCAACGATGGGCTGCGGGCTAGCAACCTGGGGGTTGTACGTCTGGGTTTACACGCCGCTGAAGATGATCAGTTGGACGAATACCCTAGTTGGTACGATTCCCGGAGCGCTGCCGGTCTGGATGGGCTGGACGGCAGCGGAAGGTTCCCTACTGGACTACCGAGCTTGGGTTCTGCTCGGTGTCTTGATTGCTTGGCAATTGCCTCACTTCATGGCAATCGCGTGGATGTATCGCGAACAGTATGAAGCTGCGGGTTACAAAATGATCACGGTGGTGGATCGCACGGGCAGGGGCGCCGGTTGGCACGCCATGCTGGGCTCGATCGCGCTGGTCGTGCTAGCGCTACTGGCCGTTCCACCGACTAGCCCAGTTGGTGGAGTGCTCTCCGCAGGTGCCGTAGCCGTCGCGCTCTGGCAGACCAGGGCTGCATTCCGCTTTGTGCTGCAGCCGGATATGAGTACCGCTCGGCCTATGCTACGCGTTAGCCTGATGCACTTACCGTTAACGATGTTACTGATCTTGTTAGCACACTGGTGGTCGTAACGCGGGCTCAACCATCGGGCGGAATGGCGTTGCGCCAGTGCGGCTTTGTTGTATCGAAGGCAGATCAACCGGCGACTCGAACGCTCCCCCCTGAGTAAGTCAGGCAGGAATGGCACCAGTGGGAGACTCCGCCGGCCGCAATCAGAAGTGATTCCCCGGTGCGAGTCGCGCGGACACATCGCCTGAGCCGTCTATGGTTTCGAGCACCAGCCAAAGTAAAAATGTTCTCGTGAATTTGAATTCGTCCAGCTTAGATTCCCGTCGCGCGGTTGGTTTGCAGTATCAACCGGCGCTGGCCATGTCGTGCGGCAGGCTCATGCTCTGGCTGGTGCTGACCGCGGACAGTCTATTCCTGATTGGCGTTGCCAGTCGATATGCGGTGCGGCGTCAGAGCGTATCGTCGGTGAATTGGCTGAGGCCGACCGACGTGCATCTCGAGAGCTCTCTGGTGGTTGCTGGTGGGTTGGTACTGATTGGCTCGAGCGCGGCACTGGCCATGGCACTGCGGGCCTCCAGACGAGATCGTCCATCGGTGGCCCGGCGCTGGATGGCACTAACACTCGGACTGGGCATGGCATTCCTGGGGCTCAAGACGCAGGAGTATCGAACGGTGGGGACTGATAACCTGCTATCCAGCGGACTGCGCGGCACGATTTATGATCAGGCCGATTTCGACTATGTTTCTGCCGTTACCCGGCGCCTGACTCATCTGGCTCTAGAGATTGGCGCCGAGGGAGTCCGGCAAAACGAGCTGGCTGCCCTGCTTCAGGATTTGCCGGATGAACTCCGGAGGAATTCGCCCGAGCTACGCCGGGAATTCCAGCGGCTCGAGCGGGAAGAGCAGGCCCGAGGACAACGGCTTGCCGTCACGAATCTGTTGCTCCGTGATGCGGCGCAGTGGACTTCCCATATGGTCGGTAGCGGCGCAACACCGGCGACCCAGCGAATGGCCATGCGCGCGTTGGCACACGATGTCTACCGCACTGCCGCCGGCGCGTCGGTATCTGAGCGATACATCCGATGGGAGGCCGCTGAGTTGAAGCGGATGGTCCACGAACATCAGGCAGATCACGACCGGTGGACGAGCTTGGTTGCGGATGCCACAGAATCGATGAATGTTGCCCAGGCGGAGAACGACCGGTTGAGTGAAGAGCAAACGAAGCTCGTCGAAGAGTTGGCGGCATCGGCAGATGATCAAGCGACATTGCAGCAGCGTGGTCGCCAGGAGATCGAGGCCGATCTGTCTCAAGTGCGGGAGCAACTGACCGCTAGCCAGGAGAGATTTGGGGCTGCAGCGACCGCGGCCACCGAGGCGGAGCAGGGGCTGGCAACCGCCTCTGGGGCGATCCAGCGAGCCGAAAATCGTCAGACCTTTCGTCGTGAGATGGCTGAGGCATCCGCGGGACTGAATCAGCGTTATACCAAGTTCGAGAACTGGGTCCCCGACACCTACGGAGACGAAGCGTTTCCGTGATGTCGAG
>JANQJJ010000557.1 GCA_028281725.1 Pirellulaceae bacterium
CATACGTTCATGCTCTGCCGAGACCTCACACTCAGTCAGCTCCACGCGACCTCCGATTCGGTCGCGCCGGAGTGCTACCCAGTGCGAACGACGCGCCGCATACAGGGTTCCTCCCCAAAATAGCCGTCGCATTTCATGGGCGTCGTTGAACTGCATCACGGGATCTTCGTCGAAATAGACGCTCCAGCCGCCTCGGTCTCGGATCCCCACGAACAGATCGCAACTATCTGTGTCGGAACTCGGATTGCCCGACGGCGCCCGAGTCTCCTCGGTCAGCCCAACGCGCAAAAGCACTCTGCGGCCATAGGCCGTTGCGTCTGCTAGAAGATTTTCACGCCGATGTTGGTCAATAGCCATTTGCAGGGCCCAGAGTTCGCCAAAAAGTAATTGCTATCAATGAGGAAAAGGGCACCTTAGTTGGCAAGGAACGGAAAAGTCAACCAGAGGCGGAAAACAAGCGTCCGGCACGCAAGCCTCCTATTTCCCTGCCGCTGCTGAGCTAACCCAATCGCCCTGAGAAGATTTACTGGATGCGCTGACTTTAACGGTCGATACAGACCTTGTGGCCGCTGATCGGTAAGGCCTGGAATCGTCATTAAGATGCGGGAATCGAAACAGAGGATACCATAATGTTGCGTTTTCAATCGACCTGGCTATTGCTGATCGCCATCTCAGTAACGAGTGCCGGTTGTTGCTGCGTCCAAGGTGTCTCTTCCTGCGACAGCGTAGGACTCGGAGCCGCCGGCTGTGGGCCATGCGGCGCAGGTCCTCTTGCTAGGCTGGCCAGCTGTCGCGGCGCTTGCGGCGATGTCTACGTGGATGAGTGGATTAGCGAACCACCGGTGGTCGACAACTGCGGAGGCTGTGGAAGCTGCCAACAGTGTCGCCCCGTGCGAACTCTGCTACGCGTGCTCTGGGGTCGTCCTTTCATAGCCGACTGTTGCGCGTCGGTTTGCGGCCCTAGCTGCGACTCCGGTTGCAGTACTTGTGGTGGAGGTGGAATGCACGATTCCTACATGCCAGGTAGTCTGACTCCCGTTCCGACATCACCGGCGAGCCCCATGGATGCCGTTCCGGACGCTCCCGAACCGGTTCCCGCCCCAGCTCCAACGGTGGCTCCCACATCGGCCAAGCGGCTCAATCCGGCCGCTCGACACCGCTCTCGCAGCAGAGCCCATTAGGACCGATGGTTCCAAGCAAGGCTTGAAAAACTAGTGCAGCGTGCACACCCACATAGCCTGCACCGTCAACGGTTTCTGGCGCGTTCCTCGCCGCAAACGGGTTACACCAAAAGGTAAACGCTCTAATCCGCGGCCCGTCGCCGCAGAGGCGGTCTAAAAACTGGCAAACGCGCTGTCGACCGAGCAAACCTATTCCAACACCGCTTAGATGGCTTCAATATGGAGGCTTCGTCGCCTGCGTTCCTCGCGGCGCACGTCGTCAACCAGACTGGCAATTTCGGGCACTCGATCGATCCCATACAGCACCAACTCTGGGTGCGTCCGATCACTGCCGGTCAGGCGAATCGTCCCCACGCCCAGCATTCGCTGAACGATCCCCTGGGTGTAGCTGACGTCATCAATATCGATCACCTCAATCCGGTCGGTTCGCCGGGACAAGATTCCAGACTGGTGCACAAATCGCTGGGTCGTAAGTTCGTAGTGCACGCTGAAGCGGCGATACAGATAGACGGCCAGGGCAATACACCACCAAATGAGAATGCCGGCACCGGAAAGCATCCAGGCGTTGCCATTGCCGCCTGCTAACAGAGCCACGGCGACCAGCACGCCCAAGGTGACAATCCCCGAGATGATCCAAGTGCCGTACATGGCCTTTGCCGAATAGCCACCCTGCCACAGGCTGCGCTCGGCCGGCGCTGCCCGCGCCGAATCCATTTTCTCCGCTGCGGCGGCCTGAAAGTTGTCTCGCGCCGGCGATTCGGACGCCTCCTGAGCGGGCCTGGACTGGGGAGGGTTTTCGCTAGACATAGTTAGGTTGCTTCCAATTTCTGCAGAGTGAATGCTGAAAAGTCGATCCGAAGTGCCCTCACCGGGTACGGGCTGTCATCGATCATTCTAGGATATTGCCGGGCGTGATTCATCTACACAGGCTTGGGGGCGAATCGACCTAGGCGCAAAAACACCCCTGCGGCCGGTGCCAACCACAACTCTGCGGCTCGCCACTGGCCCTGGCTGAACCGAGGCCCTTGGAGTAGTATTCTTTGAGAATGCTCTAGGTCTGTAAACCCGCCAGCAGACCCATCATGCCAACAAGGAACACCTGATGTTGTGCCCTCACTGCACCGCGGATAACGATCGAGTCCTTGATTCCCGCGCCTGTGAGGATGGCCGAGCGATCCGGCGGCGGCGCTATTGCAACCAGTGCAAAAAACGATTCACGACCTACGAACGCGTCGAGCAGTACGCGATGCAGGTTGTGAAGAAGGATGATGTCCGCGAGCCGTTTCAGCGCGAGAAAATCGAGCGTGGCGTCGAGCGGGCGTGCTGGAAACGCCCAATCCGTAGTGAACGAATTCGCGAGCTGGCGGCCCAAGTCGAGGCTGACATTCAATCCGACTACGAATCGGAAATCCCCAGTACCGTCATCGGGCATATGGTCATGCAAGGCCTGGCAGAACTGGATCAAGTGGCCTACGTACGATTCGCGAGTGTATACCGGGAATTCAAGGACGTCGAAGATTTTGTGGCCGAGTTGGCGCCTCTGCGAACCCCATCAGACGCCTCCGAGTCGGTCGACCCCGATTGAGGCGGTGGAAAGGGGCTGGCCCCCCCCAACAGCCAGAATGGTCCTGGGGTTGGACGAAGCACGAGATCGACCGGCTGTCTACTGGTGCCGACAGACGCTGAACTTGGCAACTCCCAGCAAGCACTCCTTAGCCGGTGAGGACGGCAGGCCCTCAAGTGATCGCTCCGCCCGCTCCACCAGTCTCCTAGCAACGCCCAGAGTGTACTCCCGAGCATCCGAGGATTCCAATTCCCCACGGACCTCGGCGAATCCATCGGCGCGGCCGGAATCGAGTAGCTCCACTAGCTGCGACCGACGATGCCGGGAGACCGTTTGGAGCAATCGTATTAACGGCAAAGTGGGTTTCAGCTGGGCCAGATCGGTCCCCAGCGTCTTGCCGACCCGGTCCGTTCCCCAGTAGTCAAGCCAGTCGTCAAACACTTGAAACGCCAGTCCCAGGTAATTGCCAAAACGCGACAACGCTCTGGCCTGCTCCCGAGAACCACCACCGCACCAGCCACCTAGCCTACAGGCAACGGCACACAGAGCTCCGGTCTTCTGAAACAAAATGCTTTTGTATTGGCTGGGCGTGAGCAGCCAGTTGCCTGCCGACAGCTGTTGTCGCATTTCCCCCTCGCACAAACACGTCGCAGCCGCCGCAATCTGTCGAGCTGCAAAAGTCGTTCGGCAAGACGCGGCCGTTGCATAGGCGCGCGTGAAAAGAAAGTCTCCCAGTAGAACCGCGCTCGATGTTCCCGAAAGGTGAGCAACGGTCGGCTGATGCCGGCGCTCGGTGGCTGAGTCCAGCACGTCGTCGTGCACCAGACTGGCCGCGTGGACCAGTTCGATCGAAGCCGCAATCGCGCGTAGATCGGTCCCTGCCGTCTCCCGCACACGCCTTCCCCGGTCGCCGGCATGGGTCACTCGGCAAGCATCCGCGGAAAGGAAGACTAGCATGGGACGCAAACGCTTTCCGCCCATCATGCTCGCGTGACGACCGAGCCGATCCACCTCCGGAAAACGACTGTGCGTCGTGGTTTGAATCAACTTCTCAACTCCGGCCAAGTCATGACCAATACATCGCCGGACTTGAGCGCGAATATCCCATGGAGCGTTCGCCGGCCTCTCCAGGCCCTCCGCATCCGGCTCGCGTGCGACTACTTCCGGCTCGCGTGCGACTAACTCGGTATCGAATCCTACTTCTCGCTCAATCATGCTTGCTCTCTTGTTGCCTGACGGCTTAAAAGTTACGCACCGGGTGGCTACGGGCGAGTGAAATCGCCACGCTGACCACCAGTCTTCCGCCGCAGACAGATATCTTCTATCCGCATTTCCCTATCACTCGATTTGCACATGTCGTAGACCGTCAAGGCAGCCAAACTGGCGCCCACAAGCGCTTCCATCTCAACCCCTGTCTTACCGGTTGCCACGGACGCCACCGTGATTTGGAGCCGCGTCTGGTCGACCCAATCGAATTGCACCTGGACGCTGTCCAGCGGCACGCTGTGACACAGCGGAATCAGTTCGTCAGTCCGCTTGGCCGCTCCAATGGCAGCCAGACGCGCCACCTGCAAAACGTCTCCTTTCTTGAGCGTGTTGCCTCGTATGGCCTCCGCGGTCTGGAGGTTCATCACGCAGGTCGCAACCGCCTCGGCCGTCCTGCGGGATACCGGTTTTTCCCCGACATCGATCATTCGAGCCTCTCCCTCAGGGGAAACGTGGGATAATCGCTCTTCTGACATAGTGCTCACTCCATCTCCACTGGTAGAACCGCAGCCGGCACGAGAAGACAACTCGATGGCCAGCTAGAGTATCCGCACCCTTGATTTCCGCCTAGCGGAGCTGAGACAGCCGGTTTTCCGTGGGTGCGCCAGCTACCAACCGGAATCTCGCTCGCCGCTCCGCCGGTCGGTGCCAGGTTGGCAGTGTCTCCAACCGCTGTTTGGCTCGCCTGAGCTGTGGGATGGCAGGCTACCGCAGGACGCGCTGCGACCGGCGGAGCGGTCGACGACTGCGGGAAAAGCAAAAAAAGCCCATTTGCCAGCGGATGACAAATGGGCTTTTCGATTGAATGCAGATAACGGGGATTTTACCGAATCGATCCCGGGACCTGCTCTAAAGGCGACTGAGCTGAGCGGTGGTACGCTTAGACCAGTTCCTTCTTCCCGCCGACCAGCGTTCGCAAACGTTCTGCCAGCAGACGAGCGTCAAATGGCTTCTTGAACGTTTCGTTGATCGCCGAACGATCGAAACTGAAAGTCTGTCCATCATCGGGAAGCAGAGCTATCAGAATAATCTCAGTAAAATCGTTATTCTTGCGCAGGTTTTGGCAAATCTGAAGCGCTTCCACTTTGCCGATCGAGAAATCTACGATCATACAGTCGGGATGGAAACTTTCAGCTTGGATGCCCGCCTCGAACCCGCTGGCAGCAGTACCGACCTTGAACGCCTTCTCAAGCGGTAGTTCCCGCCTGAGGTTCTCGATCAAGACTTGGTCCTGAGCAACGATTAAGACTTTGGCCATTGCTTCATCTTCAAGGTCGCCAAGGGGCATGCCATGCTCCTTGAGGAACTTGATGAGGTACTCGCGTGGGATCCGGCGGTCTTGCGAACCCGGAATGCGATACCCCTTGAGTCGGCCGGAGTCGAACCACTTGCTCACGGTTCGAGGGGCCACCTTACAGATCTTTGCGACCTGTCCTGTGGTGAACACCTTCATATGCAGGATCTCCGTTTTCCTTACGTGTTATGGAGCTCGCTCGATTCTGAGACAGAATCTAAGCCAGCCGTATACGCCCCTGCCTGCCAAGCTGCTCCGGAACAATGTCCATTGCTCGGCTGCCAATCCATCGACAGCACGCCTAGCAAACACTTGGGTCAGGGCTTTCAAGTGAAATGATTCTTCTGCGACGGAGGGCTCAGCTTTCCCATTTGTCAAGAACCAATTCGTATGGTCAGTTGCCTTGCGATCCCGCGCTGTCAAAAGTTCGACCACAACTTCCACACCCCCGAGCGGCAGTGTGGCCGTCGATTCAGCCTAGGTGAGACCGGCTCGCTTCAGCTAACGTAACACGTATGGCTACGCTCGAGAGAACCATGGTGGCGAAGCTGCCAGTTGCTGCAAGCGCAGGTAGCTGGCGCATCTCCGACGGGCTGCATCGATGAAAATGCATCCGTTCAGTTAGATTCCCCCCTAACTGAACCAGCCGTTCGCACGTCGCCTGAATCAATCGATCCGTTGGGACTTTGCAGAACAAACTGTCCGCTGTTAGTTTTCGATTCCAGCGGGGTAATTACTTTAGGAAGATTGCTCGTTTGCACGGGTCCAAACCACATAATCGTTCGGAGTTGGGCTCTCATCTAGATTGAGACGCAAAACCCGCGCCGATTATCCATCAAAGTCACCGTAGTTAAGCAATCTTAACAATTGATTTTGCTAGCAAAAAAACCGCCGGCGCTCCATGGCCGACCTCCCTCGCAGGCGCACGAACTTCCTAAGCCCCCGAATCTACCTGACCTAATTTCTCTTTACATTTGGGCCCTAAATCATGTAGGCTGACCTGGCAGTTTAGTCGGCTTGCGCCAGCAAACCGGCCTACTCCAGCAAACAAACCGGCTCACTCCGGCAAAACAGAACACGAATTGGGTCAGTGCATCCAGCGCGGGGACAGGACATATGAACGCAGTGGGACTTCTCACTCTCATCGCAGCTGCCGCTCAAGTCGGCGTCGCCGACCCACCCCCCGGCAATCGAGACTTCGGCTGGCAGATCTCGCCTGCCGATAACGCGCTCGAGTACATCGTTCAGGTTTCCCCTGAGGAGGCCGCTCAGATGCAGACCGAGCAGCTGGAGTACCCCAGCGATATGCCGCCGCAACTGGTCGGCCGCGTCACGCGGATCCTCTTCCGCATCGGCAACAATGAGCTGCCGCGCACGCCCAGCCTAGAGGAGATCGAGCGAACGATACCTCGTTACAACTCGCCTCGCGACGTCACCGCAGCCTTGGGACCGGGAAGAATCTCGGAACTGGAATCGGATGCGGTCGTCAATATCCAAGGTGGCGGCATGCCGCCCTTGCCCAACTATGACGGCAGCTCGAACCAAGGCAGCTCGCTGGCCGACCTACGGAACCGAGCTCTGCAGGCCGGAGAAAACCTCATTGATCAAGCCGGAAACCGGGCTCAAGATTTCATCCAAGGTAGCAGTGGGTTGGCTCCACCTCCGGCCACGCCCCTTCCAGGCAGTACCGCTGGGCTCGGAAACAGGTTTTTAGACGCAACGGGCGGCAGTCCGTCTGGCGTTCCTCCAGGCGGCTTCGGCACCGGCGATCCGGCAACGCCGAGTGTCCCTGGGATTCCCGGCAGAGGCCTACCGTCGACCGGTCAGAGCAGGTTCGAGAACACGGCCCCACCGAATACTGATGCATCCATCGGGATCGCAGGCAATCAGGGCGGCCTCACCGGCGATGCTTTCGGTGGTCGCGGCGGTTCGACCATCGCAGGCGGACGAGTCCCCTTGGCTCCACGGTCGACAGCCCCTCCGCAATCTCCGCCAAGCTACGCTCCCGGCACACCGCCATCGCTCAGCGGTAACAACGAGTTCTTTGCGGGGGTTCCGCGGCAACAAGCGCCTGTCGCCAGCTTTGGTTCGGTAACTGCCGCCAATCCGTTCCCCGGGGTCGCTCCCAGTCATTACTCTGACGAGGAAAGCTACCGCCGCCAATACTTGGCGAACCAACGCGCGCAGCAAGCAGGGGCGACGTCCCCCCAATACAACCTAAGCAATAACTACCCAAATACTCAAAACGTTGGCAATCAAGCCCCAGGCTCCCAAGCCGGCGGGAATCCCCATTTGCTGCCAAACACCCAGCAGCCTGCCGCTGCAGCGAATCAGGGAGGCGCGGGCGATGGTGTCAGCCGCATCGCCAGTACGTCGGGCGCGGGTCTGGTCGGTGGCGGCAACGCGTCTACTGAAACGGGCGCGTTGGAACAGCCCCGCGGCGGATCCGACTCGGG
>JANQJJ010000035.1 GCA_028281725.1 Pirellulaceae bacterium
CTAGTGGTCTGTCAAAGCTTAATCTTTGGATCGGGTAAAGGGGTCAGGAGTCAATTGTGCACAGCACCCGAAGGGCCGTTCCGGCAATTGACTCCTGACCCCTTTACCCGATCCGGCAATTGACTCCTACCCCTTTACCCAAATCTTTAGTGTTGACAAAGCACTAGGCACTGCGCTCGCAAATGAATTTCGTAGTAAACTCCGTAAGCGGTACGCCTGGCGAACCACGCTGACTCGTAACCCGCGCCGTTCAAGCTCGGCCGCGCGGCCTAGGGAAATCAGACTACGCAACCAAGGGAAACCGCTCAAAATCACCTTGCTGAGAGAGAACTGAAATGATGGGAATTCGGCACAGCTGGACGGTCGCAGTCATCGTGTCACTGGTCATGGGCAACAGCCTGGACGTACGGGCCGCAGATCCGACGCCCTGCCCGCAAGCCCACGCGCACAACGATTATCTGCACGAGCGTCCCTTGCTCGACGCGCTCGACCACGGATTTTGCAGCGTCGAAGCCGACATTTTCCTGGTCGATGGACAATTGCTCGTCGCCCATACGCGGCGCGAACTGTCTCCGGATCGGACGTTCCAAACTCTCTACCTCGATCCCTTGCGGGAGCGGATCAAGAGCAACCGGGGCAGCGTCTACGGAGACGGTCAAGCAATCACACTGCTGGTAGACATCAAATCGGATGGCCAGACCACGTATCGTGCACTCAGCGCCTTACTCTCTCAGTACCGAGACATTTTCACCTCCGTCGAGAATGGCCAGGTACACCAGCGGGCCGTGACCGCCATCGTCAGTGGTAATCGAGCGTTCGATTTGATCGCGGCTGACTCGCCCAGGTACGTCGGCATCGACGGACGTTTATCGGACCTCGACAGCGACCAACCGGACCACTTGCTGCCTTTGATCAGTGACCATTGGGGGCGACATTTTCGTTGGCGTGGAGACGGCGACATGCCTGCGGATGATCGTGAAAAGCTCGACGGCATTATCCTTCAGGCTCACCAGAAGAATCGGCGTGTTCGATTTTGGGCGACCCCGGATCGCCCCGAAGTCTGGGCCGCCTTGAGAGACGCCGGCGCCGACCTGATCAACACCGACAATTTGAAAGGCTTGAGTCAGTTTCTGAACTCGTCGAAGTAACCCTGACACGATCGGCGACGGTCAAAAACCGGCCGACAACCACAGGCGACGCTGGTTTGCGACGGCCGATTCCGGACACTACACTAACGATTTAGTCTCTACCGCGCGGGCCCCAAGCATGAAAAACATGACATCCCCCTTCCATCGACGCTGGATTCGGTTTTCCGTGATCGGTTTCCTGCTCATCGCGACCTCCGCGCTGGCCTGTCAGGTGCCTGTCTTTCGCTACGCACTCGAGCGTTGGCCAGCCGACAGGTATGAAATTGTCATCCTGCACGATGGTCCGCTCGGCAAGTCCGACATGGCGAGAATAGACGTGTTGCGGGAGTCGGACCACACGTCCGTTGTTGCCGGGAACTACGATGTCCGGACTATCGAGATTGAGGAGATTCAGGACGAGCTGCTGACCAACTTGTGGAAACAGCATCGCCGGGGTGGAAAACCGGTGATGGTCGTGCTCTATCCGCGCAATGCTCAGGATATCCCCAATCGGGTGGCGCATGTTTCACCCTTTGTCGACGAGGCCGTTCGGAACCTCTCCAGTTCGCCCGTCCGGCAGAAGATCGCCAAAGAAATGCTCGACGGCCAATCGGCTGTCTGGATTTTTGTTCCCAGCGGTGATGCCGAGCAAGATGCGGTCGCCCTGAAGACGTTGACCGAGCAGGTGAAGCGGAACGAACAAGAGTTGGAATTGCCACCGCAGGAGGAGATCGAAGCCGACGAATTCTTCCAGGAAGAAACGGACATCGAACTACGCATCGGATTCTCGATCGTGACACTCAGACGCGACGATCCCGAGGAACGGCTGTTGCTGAAGTTACTGATGAGAAGTGAACCCGATTTGGAAACGCTGGCTCAGCGACCGATGGCATTCCCGGTTCTCGGTCGCGGTCGCGTGCTTTACGCTCTGGTGGGAAAGGGAATCTCTCAAGAGACGATTGGCATCGCGTCGAGATTCATTGTCGGACCGTGCTCCTGCCAGGTCAAAAACCAGAACCCCGGATTTGATCTGCTGTTGGCGGTCAACTGGGATGAAAAAATTTCGGGATCTACACTGACCGAACCACTGCCTGAAACGACTGCCGAACCGATCAAGCTCAAGATTCCACCCGGCAGATCTGCTCGCTAAACCGCTACGGCCGCGGCACAGGGACACCACTGGCGCGGAGTTAGCCGGCGCCTGTTTTCATGTCGGTATCAGGCACTCCACCGGCGAACTGAAAAACGAAATTCCAATGCAAGCCAAGCCCAACGAGCACGGCCACATGCCATAACTCGTGCGCCGTCACGACTCCCGGGATGAGAACGGGCCGATTGAGAAGCAATGCCACAGCGCCGACCGTGTACGCCACCCCTCCGAACAATAGGGGGCTTACAAAGGCGAAGCCGTAGCGTCTCCACAGAAGGACGCATGAAAATAGCCCGCCCCAACCGAGCACCACGAAGAGGACGGTTCCAACTCCAGGTGCCAGACTTTCCGCGAAAACCGTCCTCAACGTGATTCCGGTGACTGCCGCAGACCAAATCAACAGTAAGGGCGCCCAGCGATTGAATCCACGAAAGAGAATCGCATGCACGGGCGTCGCGGTGCCGGCGATCAGTGCAAAGACTCCGGCAATATCTAGCTGTTTCATGACGTAGCGGGCCGTGCCGGTTCCGAGCAAATGATACACGCCGCTCATCGAAAGTAGAAAAACAGACGAAATAACCATGGTCGCCAGGCTGGCCTTACGCGCCCAGCTCCCCCTACCTCTGCGTATCAGGTAGTAACCCAGAACGACAAAAAGTGGAGCAGCCAAGAGATGAGTAAAGCAGCTGACCGGTTCTCGGAAGCCAGGAATGGCGTACACGTCGATTTTGTCCATATCGCTAGCTTAAAATCTACAGGTTCATCGAGAACTGGATGCACCCAGCCTGATTGGGTGTTGGAAAAATGGGAGCAGGCCTGCCTCCCCTTTTCCCGCGAGAAAGTGGACGGGGCATTTCGATATCAGTAGTATATAAGGGTTGCCTGGCAACCACCCTACCCTCCCCTACCTCCGTGCTTCCCACCAATCTTCCCCGCACGCTACGACATGACCTCTCACGATACTGATCGTTTGCGATGGCGAGCGCCTCGACGCATCGTCGGGCTGCTCCTGGCGACTCTTGTCGGCGCGTTTTCAGCCGGTGCGGCTGAGCCCGAGTCTCCGGTGAATTTTGTAAACGATGTCGTTCCTGTGCTAACAAAGGCCGGATGCAATGCGGGTGTCTGTCACGCAAAGGCAGGTGGCGGGCAGAACGGCTTCCAGCTTTCATTGCTTGGCTTCGTACCCCAAGAAGATTACGAACATCTGGTGCTCGAAGGACGCGGCCGAAGACTGTTTCCGGCCGCTCCGGACCAAAGCCTGTTGCTGATGAAAGCTTCGGGACAAGTGCCTCATGGTGGAGGTATTCGGCTCGATCAAACTTCGGAAGACTATTCGCTACTTCGCAGATGGATTCAACAGGGGACACCTTACGCCAGCGAAGGCGATCCGGAATTGGTAGCGCTCGAGGTGCTACCGCAGCTTGGTTCGCTGGAACCGGGCGGCCGGCAACAACTCAAATCCTTGGCCCGCTATTCCGACGGCAGCGTCCGTGATGTGACTGCCCTGGCCCTTTACGAGTGCAATGACAACGCCATGGCAGAGGTGACCGAGGAGGGACTCGTAACCGCCCTGGACATTCCCGGTAAAGTCGCGGTCATGGTGCGTTACCAAGGCAAGGTTGCTGTCTTCAATGGTTCCATTCCTCTCGGCGCTCCAGTCGAGCGGTTGCCCAAGTCGCGTAACTTCATCGATGAGTTCATCTTTGCCAATCTGAAGGAAATTGGAATTCCGCCGTCAGAAATTTGCGACGACGCGACTTTTCTACGTCGGGTGTCCCTGGATATCTGCGGGCGGTTGCCTACCGAACCGGAAGCCGCCGAATTCTTGGCCAGCCGAGAGCCCGACAAGCGAGAGCAGGTGATTGATCGATTGTTGCGTAGCCCGGCCTACGCCGACTACTTCGCCAACAAGTGGACTTCCCTGCTGAAAAATCGCCGCGACGATGCGAGTGATATCACGTCCAACTTCGCTTTCCACGCCTGGCTCCGTGACAGTTTGCTGGCCAATACGCCTTACGATCAACTGGTTCGTGAGCTGCTTGCGGCCACGGGCACCGTAATCGAAAACCCGGCGGTCGCCTGGTACAAGCGGGTCAAGGAACCTAAGGAACAGATCGAAGATGTCGCCCAGCTATTCCTGGGCGTGCGCATGCAATGTGCTCAGTGCCACCATCATCCGTTCGAGCGTTGGAGCCAAGATGACTACTACGGCCTATCCGCCTTCTTCAGCCAAGTCGGACGCAAGCCGACCGACACGCGCGGCGAAGATTTGATCTTTCATCAACGTGGTATCGCTGGGTCGAAGAACATCCAGACGGGCCTGACCGTCAGACCGAAGGCCCTGGGAGACTCCGTCGGCGAGATACCTCCGGACGAAGATCCGCGATTACATCTGGCAAACTGGATGAGCAGCCGGACGAACCCTTTCTTTGCCAAGGCGCTGGTGAATCGTTATTGGAAACACTTCTTCCGCCGCGGACTGATTGAGCCCGAAGACGATATCCGCGATACGAATCCACCGACCAACCCGGAACTGCTCGCGGCCCTGGAAGATCATTTCCGCAGCAGTGGCTTCGATTTGAAGGAACTGGTTCGTGTGATCACCAGTTCGCACGCCTACCAGTTGAGCGCGACCCCAAACGAACACAACGTCGCCGATCGTCAGAACTACTCGCGCTACTATCCCAAGCGTTTACAGGCGGAAGTGCTACTCGACGCGATTGATCAGTTGACAGGTGCCAGCACATCGTTTGCCAATCTGCCAGCCGGAACGCGAGCAGTCGCTTTGCCGGACAACAGCTACAACCGATCATCGGCCTTCCTCCGCGTGTTTGGTCGTCCGGAGAGTACGAGCGTTTGCGAATGCGAACGTGTTCAATCGGCCAGCCTCGCGCAGAGCCTGCATATGCTCAACGCGCCGGACATTAGGGCGAAACTGGCGTCGAGTAACGGCCGGGCCGATCGGCTTTCGAAAGCAGAAAAGTCCGATGCGGAAAAAGTCGCTGAACTGTACATGGCAGCGTTTTCGCGCGAGCCGCGACCGCGAGAACTGGAGATCGCCCTCGGTTATCTGGCGGAAGAGCGGACCGATGCTGCCGGCAAACCGACCGACAAAACGAAGGCCGCTCGCGAGAACTTTCAAGATCTCATCTGGGCACTGATCAATACCAAAGAGTTCCTATTCAACCACTAGGCGTCCGATGGCTCACCGCACACGCGTTTTCACTCCGCCGCAGCTTGCCGTGCAAACACTCCAGTCCGGCGACGGCTGGGGCAGGCTCTCGAGCCTGTGGAATCTCCTCATCGCCGTGGCGATCGCAACTCTCACGATCGCATCCTCCGCGTCGGCGCAGTCCGTTTGCCTTCCGGCTCCACGTCTGTTGACGACGATGCCCATGGGCGGCCAAGTCGGGACTGAGGTCGAAGTCACCATCACGGGCCAGGCCATCGAGGACGTCGAGCGGTTGCTCTTCTCTCATCCAGGAATCACCGCCAGGCCGAAGCCAGGTAGCGATGGAAATCCGGAATCGAACCGGTTCATCGTCACGATCGCGGCGGATTGCCCCCCAGGCATTCACGAAGCAAGGGTCTTCTCGCGGCTGGGCGTCTCCTCGGCACGCGTTTTCACTGTCGGCACACTACCGGAGGTCAAACAGGAGCAACCCAGCACGACCGTCGCTGCCGCCATGCCGCTCGAGCTCAACTCCATCTGTAACGCGGCTCTGCCTGTGCGGGCCGTGAATCACTATGCGTTTGAAGCCAAGAAAGGGCAGCGCGTTGTCGTCGATTGTGCCGCCAAAGGCATCGATTCGAAGATGAATCCGGTGTTGATTGTTGCCGACGCTGCGGGACGCGATCTAGTCGTCCAGCGCCGCGGCGGCGCGCTCGATTTCACGGCACCGGACGATGGACCGTATATCATCAAAGTTCATGAGCTGACCTTCAAAGGAGGCCCCGAATATTTCTATCGGCTGGCCGTGCAGACAGCTGCTGCTGAGGCATCGGTACCGCGTTTGCCGCATACGCGATCGGTCAGTTCTTTCTCTTGGCCACCGGCGGATTTGGCTCAGGAGTCCGCGCTGGCGGAGGCCGAACCCAACAACAGTCAGGTCCAAGCTCAGAAGATCTCGCTGCCCTGTGATATCCAGGGACGTTTCTTTCCAGCCGCCGATGTCGACACGTACGAATTCACTGCGAAGAAGGGGGAGGTCTGGTGGGTAGAAGTTGCATCCGAGCGGCTCGGGCGTCCGACCGACCCTTCCATCATCGTCCAGCACGTCACTGGAAAGGGGCCAGGCGAGAAGCTGACGGATGTTGTTCAGTTGACCGATATCGCGAGTCCGGTAAAACGCTCGAGCAATGGCTACGCGTACGATGGACCACCCTATAATGCCGGTTCGTCAGACATCCTTGGCAAAATCGAGATCAAGCAGGATGGCGTCCATCGTCTGCAGTTGTCAGATCTGTTTGGTGGCACCCGGAGCGACCCCCGCAACGAATACCGCTTAGTGATCCGAAAGGCGACTCCCGATTTTGCCCTGGTCGCTTGGGCATTGCACATGGAGTTGCGAAATGGCGACCGCAACGCGTTGTCCAAACCGATCGCGCTGCGCGGCGGGTCCACGATGGCGCTGGAAGTTGTCGCGGTCCGGCGCGATGGCTTCGGCGGTGAGATCGAACTATCGATGGACGACTTGCCTGACGGCGTGGCTGCTAGCGGACTTAAAATACCGGCCGGACAATCGCGTGGCATCATGCTTGTTTCGGCTCATCAAGATGCGCCTCGCGGAATGCGAATTGCGAAGCTCGTTGGTCGCGCCATAATCCAAGGCCAGGAGGTCATTCGCCCGTGCCAACTAGCTTCGATGGCGTGGCCTGTGAGCAATTCATGGGCTGAGATTCCCGCGCCCCGCTTGCTGGCCAATATTCCAGTTTCTGTGGGAGGTTCCGAGGTTGCTCCGCTCTCAATCACCGCGCGGGAGCCCAAGGTCTGGGAGGCCACGGTCGGCGACACACTAAAAATACCACTCATTCATGTTCGCCGCGGAGAGTTTTCCGGGACGACGATGGGACTGAGAACCTTTGGCGCCGGCTTTGAGCGAGTACCAAAGTTCGACGTTTCGCTGGGAGCCGACGGCAGCGAGGCGGTTCTGGATTTAGCGAAGCTGAAGACACCTCCGGGCGATTACCGCATCGCCTTCTATGGCAGCGCCGTCGCCAAGTATCGATACAACCCGGCTGCGACCAGTGCCGCCGAGCTGGCGCACCAGCAAGCCCAAAAAGAGGTGGCGGACTTGGCCAAGCAGGCCCAGCAGCTAACGCAGCAAGTCAAATTGGCATCGCAGGAGCAGCGAGCGGCGGCGGAGAAGGCAGCCCAACTGCTGGCCGAAAAGAAGCAGGCCGCCGATGCTGCCCTAGCGACTGCCAAGAAACGGGTACAAGCCGCGACCCAACAATCGCAACCCAAAGATATCGTCGATATCATTGTGTCCGAACCTATTGCCATACGCGTCCAGCCTGCGGAGACAAAATGAGCCAATCTCGAAACGTGACGTCGCAGTCTCTTTGTCCTGGCCCCGGTGGCTTCGGTCACGAGAGCCGCCGTAGCTTTATGCGTCTCGGTTTGGCCGGGTTCGCAAGCATGAGCCTGCCCGGCGTCATGCGCCTTCAAGCAGCCAGCCCGCTCGCGACCGGCGACGACGCCAGCGATCACCGTGAGAAAACTGCCGTGATCATGGTCTGGAAACCGGGCGGCTGCTCGCACATCGACACCTACGATCCCAAACCACATGCAGGCAGCGAGTATCGCGGCCCCTTCAGCACGATCCCGACCCAAGTGCCTGGAATGCACTTCACCGAACTATTGCCGCGACAAGCGAAGATCGCCGACAAATTCACGATTCTTCGAAGCATGGCTCAAGGCGCCGGCGGACATCCCGCCGGTTCCATGCAGATGTTCTCAGGGGACTCCGACACCCGGGACAAACCAAAACCTCGATTGCCCGACTGGATGTCGGTAGCCAATTATCTGCGGTCTCTCGAAGGCCCGCGAACGAATCCCTTGCCAACGTACGTCGGCGTGAACCCACCGGCCGCTTACAATGGCCCGGCCTATCTGGGCGATGCCTATTCGCCGTTTTCCGTCACCGGCGATCCCAACGCGCCCAACTTCGTCGTTCCTAACATTGGCCTCACGGATCAAAACGAAATCCAGAGGCTGGGGCGCCGCGCGACTTTGCGCCAGAAGCTCGATACGCTCCAGCGCGCCTTCGACCAACAGGGCGAACTCGGTGCGCTCGACCAATTCGAAACGCAAGCGATGACGCTACTAACCAACCCGCGTACCAAAGAGGCCTTCGACTTAAGCCGAGAAGATGATCGCACGCGAGACCGCTACGGACGAAACACTTGGGGCCAACAGTTGCTGCTCGCAAGACGGCTGGTCGAAGCGGGAGTCGAGGTGCTCACGAGCAGTCTACGCGGTCCTCTCTGCGGTCGTGTCAACAACTGGGACGATCATGCAGTCAATCACCACGTATTCGATGCCTTGCGATTCCGTGCCGATGCCTATGATCAGGCTGTCACCGCGCTAATTGAGGACATCTACGATCGCGGATTGGACAAGCGGGTCCTCGTCGTGGTCACAGGCGAATTCGGGCGCACACCGAAGATCTCTTATCAGCCCAGCACGGGAGCTGGCAACGCCAGCGCTCCTGCCGGCACCAAGCAGCCTGGGCGAGACCATTGGCCACGAGCCTTTTCAAACCTGTGGGCCGGCGGCGGCATTCAAACCGGACAGTGCATCGGCGCTACCGACAAGCGAGGTGAAGACGTCACCGAGCGTCGCTGCGGCCCTGGCGATTTTCTGGCTACGATCTACCGCCACTTGGGCATCGATTCGTCCAACGTGTTGATCGAAGACTTCAACGGCCGCCCAACACCCATCGTCAACCACGGGAAACCCATTCCCGAGCTGATCAGCTAGCGCTGCTCGGCGCCACGTGCTACCGACCCGGCAGTGGGTCAGGTAAAGGGGTCAGGAGTCAATTGCCGCCAGCGGCCCTTCGGGTGCTGTGCACAATTGACTCCTGACCTCTTTACCCAAATCTTTAATGTGGACAAAGCCCTAGGCTGCTCGCTCGCAATCACCTCAGTCACCCAAATCCACCATTTCCGTCTCTTGGATGATCGCTCCCACTTCATAGCAGTTTGGTCCTAGTTTACGGCAACGCATGACCAACGCTGTGATTATTTGCTCACCGATGCGTATCTTGAATCGCTCTTCGGGAAAAACTTGTTCGTGGTAAAGAATCCCGACACCTTCCTTTGACAAGTCGCTTGTGAGTGCCTTACCTGAGTGACGAGGCGGCTTACCGCCGACACCCAAGAAGTCGATGTCGACACATTTTCGAATCTTCAGGCGAGCGTACCGCCGGCGCTCGTGGGGGGACGGGGAGGCAAACCCGGACTCGTCAAAAAAAGAAGCCAGGCCGACAGGCAGAATCACTTGAAGTACGGACATGCTCTACTCCTGGGAACCACAAGTCACGATCTCGCACCAACACTCAATCAGCTGCGGTGAAAACTCGATACCCTTGCCCTTCTCCAAGATGGCGAGCGCGGTGGAAGTTTCCATCGGACGACGGTAGGGACGGTTCGCCGTCAGTGCCTCGTAGATATCCACAACCGTGCAAATCTGTGCCCAAGGATGAATCTCGTCTCCATCACAACCCACAGGGTACCCGGAACCGTTCAGTTTCTCGTGATGCTGGTAGACCATCATCATCTGGCCTTCACATAGGTCATCGCGCTGGATCAGGTCACGATAGCCGACCAGGGGATGCTTCTTGATGATGTCAAACTCGAACTCGTCTAAACGTCCCGGTTTGGTCAAGATCCGATCATCAATCTTGAGTTTGCCCAAATCGTGTAGCAGCCCCCCGATCGCGATGCGTTCCAGGTCTTGGTCGTCGTAGCCGAGTTCTTTCGCAAGGAGAACGCAATACAAAGATACGTTCGTGCAGTGCGTAAAGGTCGCGTAATCGTGATGGAGAACTCGAAACAGTTCGTTCATCACCAATGATTCTCCACGAATCAAGTTGCAGATCTTGCCACCCAAGTTCTGCGACGATTGGACGATCTGCGCGGTGTCACCGCTCGCAAAATCCTTACTGAGCACATCGCGCACGACCTCACTCATGACAGAAACGCGATCGTACACGCTAGACGACGGGTCGGCCGCTAGATCATCACAGTTCTCTCGTAGATACTCCTGGTATCTATCTCGATCACTACCGTCGATAAACAGCTTTGCGGACTGTTCGGAAACCAGTTGCTCCAGTTGCTCGATGTCATACGGCTGATCTGAGGAGTAGTAGAGAACCGGCTTGGACTCCGCGTCACACTGCATGTAGACATCAATGCCAAGTGAGCCTCCGGCTACCAGGGTGGCGACACTGATGGGCGTGAAGTTTTCCGTGTTTGACATGAAAATTGCCTAGGTCCCAGAGAACGGCAGATCACAGCAAAGCTTGGGCTCGTAACTCAGACGCTGCCCTACCCCGGCCCCAATGCCCTTTGGGTGTTCCGCACTGTCGGGGGCCACCTTCTACTCCGAAGGCCGCTGCTTCACCCTGGGATCTTAGGTTGAATGACGCACGCACTAGATCCCGGGAGAAAGGCTGGTCACTGGCAAAACGTAGACTCGCAATCTAGGCATTGCGTTGCACGCGCAAGAAAAAGCCCACTCAAATGGCAGGCCTTGTCTGGATCTGATTCATAATAGCTGGAATTTGCGACTTCGAAGGGTTATCCGAGCTACGTTCCAGGCGTTCGGACATACGGCCCTATCCCTCTGCCGAACCACCTCGACCTCACTCTGCGGATAGCCGCAGATTGCAGGTCGCCGGCGTCCTTAGGTTGTCGCTCTGTCAAGCGCCATGCCTGGGACTGTTTTCCCACCACCCCCACTTGGTGATTGGCTTGGCTAGCCCGCTGGTTGACCGTTGCCCCGGACCAAGCGAGGAAGACGTGTAGGGATGGAAGCATGCTCTCGCCCAGAATCTCAAAAACGGACCGGCTGCCAAGTTCCGTTTGCCGATTGAAGTAAAATGGGGCCTGAGTTTTAGCCAGGAAGAATCACTACGGTAATCGAAATGCGTGGTATTGCGGTTGACGGAAAGGTTGTAAAAAGACGCCGTCGCGAGCTCGGGCTGACACAAGAACAGTTGGCGATCCGAGCGGACTGCGATGCCAGGACGATTCGCAATGCCGAGCGCGGGCGGAACGTGGATGCCGCAACCTTTAAGTCCCTTGCTTCGGCAATCGAAGTTGCCGCTTCAGACCTCGCTCAGACGGCCCCGGCGTATCCATCGTCGAAACTGGCTCTGGAGTGCATTCGCCGATGGCAGACTGCTTTCTTCGATGCCAACGTGGATGCCTTGGTGGCCACTTATCGGGAGGACGGTCTGCTCCAGCTTCCATCGGTTGCACCTGTACGCGGGCGCGTCGACCTGACGGATGCCTACCGCCAGGCATTTGAGAGCTTTGAGTTCGAAAGCCGCGGCGATCCAACCGTCACTGCCAAAGGCAACCGCGTGTTCCTGGAATCTGGTCAAGTCCGGATGACCTCGCGCGGCAACCGCGAAGTTGTGGAGGCCGCCGCCGTTCACGTCTTCCTGCTGGACCGATCGCAGATTGCTGAACACGCCGCCTTCTACGATACCTTGCCCCTTGCAGGTATCCGCTGAAGAACACTCGGCTAACTTTCCGCTATCTTTCCTTGACCGAGGCATGGCAACTGCGGACGATGGCGTTAGTCAGTTCACAGATGTCCCAGGAGCCCGTCCGAATGCTAAAATTAATCACGATCGTGTTGATCCTTGTTTGCCTGAGCGAACGCGTCGTCCATGCGCAAGAGCCTCGTCTTTCGACCGTCCAGTCAGCGATTGGTACTTCGTTTCAGCTACCCGGCAAACGGCTAGCTATCACGCAAAGCTACCAGCTGGCCGTGGATATCACCACTCAGACTCCTGTCGTCGATAGACGGAAGCAGACATCGTACCGACTCGATCTGGACTGCGTTCCTACAAAAGGCAGTCATGCGAATTCGCCGGGCCAAGCAGTGAAGTACACGTGTCGACAATTCGCAATTTTTAAAGATGGTGGCAAGAAGGTAACGATCCCTTCACTCAAGGATTGGTCGTACGAGTTCACGTATCCCTCTGAAAACATTGCGCCCGGCGGGAACGTGTTTGGACTCCCGAACGCCCGGTTTGCAGGCCTATCCGATAGTGACGGTGGAAAGCTCGATTCTCAATTGGAATTCTTGGTCTACAACGCCTTCACCGACTACCACGTGCTGTGCAATGTCTATGCTCAAAAAATGTTCAGCGGAGCTGGAATCCAATCACTCTCAGAGATCGGTGACACGGTAGAGCATGGCACATCCAACACGCACGCCCCGCTTGGGAGTATTCCCGGTCTTTCGGAAGGCTCTGAGTTTGTCCACGGTAACGTGACGCTCGAATTCAAGGGGATCTCTCGAGTCGGCGAACGCCCCTGTGCTCTGATCGGCTTCGACGCCCGAGGCAACGAATTCAAGATGGTGATTGAACCGGCCCCCAACTATTCCGTCATCAGCCAGGGTAAATCCCAACACTTCGGCGATCTCTACCTAGATCTACAAACTGGTTGGGTGATCAAAGCCATCATGGCCGAGACCGTCGTTTCGTGGGTCAACCTCAACGGAAAACAGACCGGCCCCACCGTCATGCACCGGTCATTGACGCTGAGCCAAAAATGAGCCGTTTTCCAACGCAGCCCTCGGGTGAACCTGGAGACAGATCGACCACCATACCTGGCGCCGCCAAGTTCATCCACGCTCCCGGCGGCCAGGCGCAACCAGAGGAAATCATCCCAACTAGGCACGGCTTAGAAACGAATGCGCGGCTTATCGCCTAAAAGGGTTATTTAAAACTTAGCAAAACGCGTTGCCGGCTGGGCAGACGAATTCCCTCTCGGCTTAGGTTCCCGACGTCTCTTCACCGAGCAGTTGAACGACTAAATCGTGGATCGTCTTGTCGCCCGTGGCACCTTTCCAGTTCAATTCGCCTTGCCACCAGTGACGAAGATACCCATTCTTGTCAATCACATAAACGGTCGGCCACATGGTATTGGACCAGGCCGTCCAATTCTCGGATTTCAAATCGACGAGAATCGGAAAATCTAACTTGCGTTCCTCAGCCGCCTCGATCACAGCGGCTGGATCCCGTTCGCGGGACGTTTCAGGTGTCTGAATGCCGAGGACAACGACTTCATTGTCGTCGAACTCCTCATGCCACTTGCGATAGTGATCAAAATTGGCGTGGCAGTTATGACACTGGAACGCATAGAAATGCACTAGCACCACTTTGCCCCGCAACTCTTTCAGAGTGATCGGCTCTGAATTGATCCAGTGCTCGACGGAAACCAGTTCCGGCGCCATCGGATAAATCCGCTTCAGCTTCGTGGTGTCAAAGGGTCGGCCGAGTATCTGGCTGAGTTGCTGTAGCTGTTCTGGTCGCAAGACAGTCTTCGGCGCGCGTTGCTCGGCTGTACTGGCTTGGACGACCGCATCCTTTAGCTCCTCGGTAACCTGGTTCTTCATCGTCGCCGTTCGCAACTGTTGGGTGGCCTCATTGGCTGCCCTGGCGAGTTCGGCCAGCTTGGCCTGCTGGCTTGCCTTCAGTTCAAGCCGACTCCCCAAGTCGGGCCGCAGCAGCATACGTGTCCCTTGGGCACGGTACTCCAGTTGCTCAAGACGATCACGCTGTTCGACCGACGCGTTCTGCTTGAACCAGGCGCGCAGTTTCCGTTCGAGCCTCTCAACTTCAGCATATTGCTGGTCGGGAGGCAAAATGCGTGCGCGAAACCAATCGCCGTCGATCTCTTCGAATAACCTCTCCAGTTGCCCCACTTGAGATGGGGACAGCCCCAGTTCCTCATGCACCTCGGGCGCATGAACCAAACCCAGCAGGTTTTGCGGTATCAACAAGTTGACGTTGCCGGAGGTTTGATTTGGTGGCTGGCCTAGAGCCACCGCGGTGATCGCCAAACAGCATGTCACGCTCAAAGGGATATTCATTGTCTTTACCATTGCCTCAGGTTGCCTCTTTCTTCTCCAGGAAAGCGCGCTCTGAGCCTGCCAAGGAGCTCGCGCGCATCGCGTTGACAACAGCTCTCTGTTCCAGAGCCATAGAAAATCACATTTTATCTCGACTCTTGCAACTCTGGGGCTTGCCTTGTAATAAGTTCCGCCGGACGAGTCCCAGAAGCTGGCCGAAGCGACTTAGTCTCCCAGCCGATCTGGTCGGGTTCTGTATGGCAATTCACTCAATCTGTCGATTTTGCTCCTTGCGAGGTGCGTTGGCATGGAATTCGCAAACACGTGCGTTTGTTCCACGAGGTTAGGTTCAACCCAATCCTTTGCAAATCTAAGGAGTCGACCATGCTGGTTTTGACACGTAAACCCAATCAAAGCATCCGCATTGGAGCGGACGTTACCGTCAACATCATCCGCGTCAAAGGCAACACGATTCAGCTCGGTATCGACGCCCCGAAAGACGTCCATATCGTTCGCTCCGAGCTGCTGGAAAAGAAAGATGCGAAGCCCGCTAGCAAAGCAAAAGGGGGCCAGGACGCCGATGGGGCGGAAATCGATCCAGAAATCGATCGCATACCCACTTTAGGCGTTTTCAGGGATTCCACCTATACGTCGGAGCTGAATACCGCCCCATAGAGCCAAGATTAGGCGACCGAGAGCCAACTTCCTCGGCAACCACTTGCATCCCTGTGACGGTTTGGACCACAATGATAGGTAGCTAGTCCAACTAGCTTCCCACCTGATTCCTTCCTCCCGCCAAGGTGATGCCATGCTAACCGTGTATGGTAAAGCAGGTCGATTCTGTAACGGCCTGTCACGTCGTAGTTTCCTTACAATCGGTGGCCTCAGTTTCGGCGCCGGTGGCTTCGGGCTCGCAGATCTACTTCGCGCAGAAAGCCGGCAGGCCCAACAAGAGACGTCTGGCCCGAGACCTACCGGGGCGAGACACAAAGCGGTCATTAATATTTTCTTAGCCGGTGGCCCTCCACATCAAGATATGTGGGAGATCAAAACCCAAGCACCGTCGGAGATCCGCGGTGAGTTCCGACCGATCCCGACCAACGTTCCCGGCATTCAGATTTGCGAAGTCTTTCCGAGACTCGCCCAGGTGATGGACAAATCGGTTGTCATTCGCTCCGTGGTCGGTTGCAAGAATAGGCATGAGTCTTCGCAGTGTATGAGTGGCTGGATCAGTTCCGACCTACGCAATCTCGGTGGACGACCCTCGATCGGTTCCGCGATCGCCAAGCTGCATGGTGCGGTCGATCCATCCGTTCCACCGTATGTAGGCTTGGCCGCCAAAACACGCCACGTCCCTTGGTCCGATTCGGGTTCGCCCGGTTTTCTCGGTACGAGCTACGCTCCATTCAAACCCGATGGTCCGGGTATGGAGAACATGAAGCTCAATGATATTTCGCTTGAACGTCTTCAAGACCGCCGCAAACTACTTGCCAGCATCGACAACCTTCGTCGCGACATCGACGCGACCGGAACGATGGAGGGCATGGATGCGTTTGGCCAACGAGCTTTGGACGTCCTCACGAGTAGTAAACTCCTCGACGCGCTGGACCTCTCGAAAGAAGACCCCAAGATTGTCGAACGTTACGGTGACGGAAAACCCTACAAGTACCAATACGACGGGGCCCCCACCTGCAACGATCATTTGCTGATTGCGCGGCGTCTGGTCGAAGCGGGGGCTCGTTGTGTCAGCCTCAGCTACGGCCGATGGGATAGTCACGGACAAAACTTCGATTTGGTCCGCGATCACGGTGGCAAACTCGACCAGTCATTGAGTGCACTGATCGAGGATTTGGACCAGCGCGGCATGCTCGATGACGTCACGATTGCAGTCTGGGGTGAGTTCGGTCGCACTCCTAAGATCAACGGCAATGCCGGTCGCGACCATTGGTCGAAAGTCAGTTGTGCCTTCCTGGCCGGTGGAGGCATGCGAACCGGTCAGGCCATCGGCGCAACCAACCGTCTGGGTGAACATGCGGTCGAGCGGCCGGTCGAAGTGCATGAAATCATCGCGACGCTGTATCACAACCTGGGTGTCAGCACTGCCACAACGTCCCTGGTGGACCCAACCGGTCGCCCTCAGTATCTGGTCGAGCGGGATCCGATCAACGAGCTGATTTAGCAAGCGGCCTCTGGCGCGAATCTCTGTTCTCTCTCCCACCGATCGAATTGAACCTATGCTGTGTTCGACTGTGAAATCCTGGAATCCAGCTCGGGTCTTGGCCGTTGGCGGTCTGGCCCTGGTGTTCGCGGTACGGTTCCTGCAATCGTCTGCCCTGGCCGAAACGAATTCTCAGCTCCAGTTCACTTTGCCGCCGCTCGACTCACCTGCCGAGAAAACCGGTCAGATTTCCCTGCATGGTCGCCACGCGCGCTGGCAACTGCAACTGACCGAGACGTCAGCCGATGGAGACCAACGCGATGCGACGCGGGATGTTCGGTATCAGGTGCAGCCGCCATCGATTGCAAAGGTAGATGAATCCGGCTTCGTAGCCCCCCTGGCTAATGGCATCGCGCACATCACTGCAACTCTCGAGGGACAGGCGCAGGCAACGATCCAACTACAAGTCACTGGGCTGGACACAACACAAACGGTCAACTTTCCCAACCAGATTATTCCGATCTTTACCAAGCTGGGATGTAACGGTGGCGGTTGCCATGGCAAGGCCGCCGGTCAAGCCGGTTTCAAATTGTCGTTACTTGGATTCGAACCGCGCGAGGACTACGAGCATCTCGTCAACGAGTCGCGCGGGCGCCGTCTCTTTCCCGCTGCTGCCGACAAGAGCCTGCTGCTACAAAAGGCTATCAATGTCGCTCCTCATGGTGGAGGTCAACGGCTGGAAGTCGATTCGCACGAGTATCGTGTTTTACATCAGTGGATCGCCGCAGGTATGCCTTACGGGAGTGACTCTGACCCGGTGGTGACCAAAATCGAAGTCCTCCCGCGACAACGCAAACTCGCTCGCCAACAATTGCAGCAGCTGTCTGTGATTGCTCACTACTCTGATGGCACGCTCCAAGATATCACTCGCACCACTCAGTACGAGTCCAATAACACGGATCTTGCGACCGTCACCGAGCGCGGGCTGGTAACGCTGGGCAATCAGTCGGGCGACGCTGCGGTGATGGCACGTTATCAAGGTCAGGTTGCCGTGTTTCGGGCGAGCATTCCGCTGGGCGTCCATGTCGCCGAGCTACCTGAGACTCGAAACCTGGTCGATGAATTGGTATTCGCCAAGCTGAAGACACTCGGCATTCCGCCGTCGGCGCTCTGCGATGATTCGACTTATCTCCGTCGTGTCACGCTCGACTTGTGCGGTCGACTCCCGACGATCCGTGAAACTCAAGATTTTCTATCCAGTTCGAGTGAATCCAAATTTGAAGACACGGTGGACCGACTGCTGACAAGCACGGACCACGCCGAGTACTTCGCCAAAAAATGGAGCACGATCTTACGCAATCGACGGGCGGCAGCCGGACACCAGTTGGGCACGTTTGTCTTCCACGACTGGTTGCGATCGAGCTTTCATGAAAACAAACCCTATGACCAGCTGGTGCGCGAATTGCTAACCGCGTCCGGCTCCGTTGAGACCAATCCACCCGTTGCCTGGCTCCGCGAGGTGTCGAATACGGAATCGCGAACCGAAGACGCCGCACAGCTTTTCTTAGGGCAGCGCATTCAGTGCGCTCGCTGCCACCATCACCCGTTTGAAAAGTGGAGCCAGACCGACTATTTCCAATTGGCCGGTTTTTTCTCCAAGATTTCGC
>JANQJJ010000051.1 GCA_028281725.1 Pirellulaceae bacterium
GTCAACGAATCACTCAGTGGCAGTTCATCAGGCACGTGGTAGACGATCACTTTACCGTCGGCGCCAATTTCAAACGTGCCTGCATCGGCAGTGACGCTAGTAATCTCAAGAGAGTCACCCCTGTCATTACTCAAGACGGGCAGGAGCACCGATTCGGGCTGATCGCTCAGAATATACTCATCCCGGACGACGGAAAATCCATCGGTCACGTTCAGCACCAGTTCGGAGATATTCAGTCTGCTCTCGCCCAGCTTGACTTTCTGGCCATCCACGGCGACTTCGATCTCGACGTTCTCAAGTCCCATCGTGGCTGGGCCGACCAAATCGGCATAATAGCGAGCCCCACCGATGAATCCGAGCTCCACGGGCTCGGGTATGGCAGTCAGCGTCCAGCCTGCCAGCACGGTCCCCTCGACGCCGTCGGCAGTTCGCTGTCCGTACTCCAGAAACACATCCGAATCGGAAGAGGGCTGGCCATCGAGTCGAATACCACCGCCTTGAGCCGCCGGATCGCCGGTAGCTCGGAATTTGACGCCAGAGAAAAGGACACCCTCCACATTGCTGGAGACATGCAGCCCCACAAAGAAAGGATCTCCAGCAACGACTTCCTCAAGCGGCGCTCCGGATGCATCCTCGGCGATAAGCTCGACATCGAGTACGACGTCCAGGTCCGGGTCGATACCGACGTCCATCGAAACCTGAATCGGTTCGCTATAGATTCCATCTTCGAGAATCGAATAGGTGAAATGATCGCTTCCGCGATGGAACGGCTGCGGAGTGTACGTAAACGCACCCGTCGCGTCGAGTGTCAGCTGACCGAACTCGGGCGCGTCGACGACTCGGACGGAACCGCCGGGACTATCGTCATTGGCCATCAGTCCGGTTTCGGCCGGAACGGCTAAAGGCAAATGTTCCAAGGTTTCGTAGCTGTCGGGTTGTCCGGTGGGACGGCTAGCGCTATCGGAGACCGTCAGAGCTAACGCGGGGCTGATCAGCTGAACCCGATCGGAAGTATCGGCAGGAAACACCTCGAGAGCATCGGCAGTCGAAGACGGCGAAACGACGAGCCGAGCATTGATGGAGAATTGTCCATCTTTAGCGGCGAACGCTGGGATGGTCAGCTGATCGATTTGGGAAAACCCACGATCAAAAAACAGGAAGAAGCTGTCTTCGCGCTGGCCCAAAACATGGCGCACGGGGCCGTCTGTGAGGCTCTCGAGGTCAAAAAAGTCAAGTCGGTCGCCATCGAATACGAGCATGGCTCCATCGATGACAAAGTCCGCGTCCTGGGGCGGCTCCAGCGAGAACTTCAGATCAATGCTTTCCCCCTCGACAAAATCTTGGGTCGCCACCCCATCGGCGTTGAAAGACTCGATCTCGAAAGAAAAGCCCTCGGAATCGATTTGCACAGGGAGACCATCGGCTGCCAACAGTCTACGAAACTCAAGCCGTTCTACGGTGGGCAAGTAACGGTTGGGTCGCCTGCGCATGATGGTATTCCCTTCGATCCGGTAAAAGTAGATTCAATTCGCTCGTTGCGTGCGACGCAGGCTTGGACTGCCGGTCTGCCGCGCCCGCTTGCCTCTGAGACGAACCTTGCCTGCTGGGCAACTAGAGCAGCATTTTTCCCATGGCGGTTGCCTGTTTTCGTCCAGTGTCTGGTGAACAGCCCCACGGGACGGCACAAGCGATATGTTCGTGCCACTCGCACTAGTGGTCTGTCAAAGCTTAATCTTTGGGTCGGGTAAAGGGGTGAGGAGTCAATTGTGCACAGCACCCGAAGGGCCGTTCCGGCAATTGACTCCTGACCCCTTTACCCAAATCTTTAGTGTTGACAAAGCTCTAGGGTACGTATAGCAGCTCGTTGCTGGCCAGCAGAATCAAACACACTTCGGCAAGTCCACGTGCCCGGGGGCTGGCAGTCGATGGCGTGACTTCGGCCAGGTAGTCCTGATTCTGTTCGAGTAATTCAGTGAAGGAAAACATCTCGCCCGTATTTTCATCGACCATCTGCCGCGTGACCTCAGTCGGCGGAGTCACGTCGCTGAGCTGGATCGATTGATGGCGCGACTGCATTGCCTGCCAGTGGTCCAGGCAGGCGGTCTGTTCATCCAGCGTGGCTTGGCGACCGTAGGCCAATGCAAACGCGCGCTCGATCACTTCCGGATCGGACATGGGAGTCCGCCCAGACTCCGGCGATCGGTCCGCCTGTTCGTGCAGTAGGCGCTCGGCCATGGCCAATGCCCGATTGTAGGAAAGTGGGCTGTTCAGTAGGGTTAGCGCCTGCGGAGCGACGGTGGAGCTGTCGCGAGATTCACATGGTAAATCGGGTGAGGGTTGGTTGAAGACTTCCAGCATCGGATCGCGTAGCCCACGCAAGCGGAGGGCATACAGCGTGCGGCGATGGCGATCTTGGGGTAGCGGCGAAGCTTGATAGATCGGCGCGTAAGTACCCATAATCTGCCTGGGCTGCACGGCGACCTCGGCGTTGATGTCCGGGCGGATCGGTGCGCCTCCCATTTCGTGGTTGAGCAGACCGCTAATGGCAAGTGTCGAATCACGCAGTTCCTCGGCAGAGAGCCGTCTCGCGGAGAAAACGGCGTAAGCTGAGCCGCCAGGATCTTTCTCGCGCAACCGGTCTGGCCGAGGATGTTTTTGGGATCGGCAGTAAGCTTCGCTGGTCAGAATCATCCGATGGATCCTTTTCGTACTCCAGCCGGAGCGGAGCAGTTCGCCGGCCAAGAAATCAAGCAGTTCCGGGTGAGTGGGCTTGGCACCCGCCGTTCCAAAGTTGTTGGGGGTCGTCACCAGTCCGGCGCCAAAGTGATGTTGCCAGATCCGGTTGACCATCACCCGTGGCGTGAGTGGATTCCGCTGGGGATCGGTCAGCCAGGCGGCGAACTCGCTGCGCCTACCCTCGGGCTCTCTGGTCACGGAACTTTTTTGACGCGTATTCTCAGAACTGACCACGCCTGTCAGCATCGAAAGGACTCCGGGGGTTACCGAGGTGCTGGGCGAGAATGGGTCGCCGCCGGTCAGGATCGAGGTATTCTCCACAGTGCCTGATTTGCTGATATCATTCGGCAGGCGGATTCGTGAATGGACATTGCGCCGGCTGGGGGTCGGCCCCGTGTAGACGCTGAGCGCAATCCCGCGGTAACGATCCAGCTCCCAGCGGTGACGCTCAAGATACTTTCTCGCAATCCTCTCAGCGCCAAAATCGCTCGGTTGAAAGCCAATCTTGCGCGGTGCAATCTCGTCATCGGGCACTCCCGCCTTCTGCTTTTCGTTGCGCGGTGCATAGGACAGGCCTCGGTCGGCGTACCACTTCCGAGCCGCCTTTTTTTCTTTGGCATTCAGTTTATTGAGGATAGTTTCGTAGTGCCGTATGCGCGTCTTCAGGTAATTCGCCTGCTGATCAAATACGCCTGAATTCTCTGAGACCAAAATCGGTGCGTCCCGCTCGGCGAACTGCGTGGTCGCAAAAACGGCTTGAATGCGGTAGTAGTCTCGAGTCGGAATCGGATCGAATTTATGGTCGTGGCAACGCGCGCACTGCAGCGGATGCGCCAGGAACGTTTGGCCGACGACATCTGTCACATCATCCAAAAACTGCTGCCGCGTGACTTTGTCGACACTCATGCCGGTCTGCTCCCACGGACCCATGCGGAGCATACCGACGGCGATGAGTGCCTCGGGGTCGTCAGGATCGATCTCGTCCCCGGCAATCTGCTCCGTGATGAACTGATTCAGGGGCCGGTCTTCGTTCAGGCAACGTACGACGTAATCGCGATAACGCCAGGCATTGGGGCGGGTGTAGTCGTTGGCAAACCCGGCGGAATCAGCGTAGCGAACGGTATCGAGCCAGTGCCGCGCCCACTGTTCGCCCAGGCGTGGCGAGGCCAGAAGTCGATCCACCAGTTGCTGCCACGCAATTTCATCCGGCCGAGGGTCACTTACGAACTGCGCGACGTCTGCGGGCGAAGGCGGCAAGCCTAGCAGGTCGAAGTACAGTCGACGTACCAGAGTCCGCCGGTCGGCGCGCGGCGCAGGTGCAATCGATAACGCGTCGAGTTGTTCATTGATGAACAGATCCACTGCATTCGCCGCAACATGCCGAGTCGCCGGCGGCAGATCGACTGGCTCGAGTGGCTGATAGGCCCAGAGTGTTTCTGGCTGATAGCGCCGCTGATCCCAGCCGCTGTCCAGGCCGCCGCTGGTAGCCACCGTCACTCCCGTGCTCAAGCGCTGGCGGATCTGAGCGACACGATCTGGAGCGGGCCACGGTGCCCCGGCGTCTATCCACTGACCGAGCGCTTCGAGTGACTGAGCATCGAGCCGATCATTCTCCTTGGGCGGCATCTGTAGCTGATCGTGCTTCCAGGTTGCTGACAGGTACAGCCAACTCGCATCACGCTTGCCCGGTACCAGTACGGTTTCTCCACTATCTCCACCTCGGAGGAGCGCCTCGCGACCGGTAATGACCAAACCGGATTCGATGGCCTCTTCCTCTTGGCCGTGGCAGGCGGCGCACTTGGACTGAAGCGTTGGTTGAACCACCAGGGCAAACAGACGCTCGCCTTCACTGATTTCTTCCCAGTCGTTCTCATCCGTCTGGGCCCCTGCACCGATTGGCAACAGGATCAGCAGCAGGATCGAACCGAGAATACGTCGAACGCCGTTCATGGAAAGAGCGCTTGTAGCGGGAAGGTTGTGGTGCACAGGAAAGCTCGGGGTCGCCAGATTCGCCATTAGGTGCCCTGGGGGCGATCCAGCCAAGACCGCGACCTTCGATTATAACCGCATTTGACAATCGTAACGCTACAATCTTGGCGCCGATTTGGCAGCCGAGAATCGATAGAATTGCGTGGTTTCCACACGCGCGGACCCTGGTCATGCTCGCACTCGGCCCGGCGGAGTTCTTCGGCAAGGGCTCGAGCGTGGTGATCACCTCGCGGGTGCGTCTTTTTCGCTTGTTTCAAGTTGAAAACGTTGGCCTGACGCGCACCACGTCCGTGCGACTCGCATTAGTAACTGAGCGACGGCGGTGCGCTGATCTGCCGAAGCAGCAGGATCCAGGGCAGGTAGATCAGAAAAACGTAAGTCAGAATCGTGAGGACTCCGACCACCAGGGCAACCAGCATCGGTACCCAGTGCGCTTGACGAGAGGCCATCAGTCCGGCGTTTTGCCGAAGGCTCGCTGCGACGGCCGCCAGTTGCCGCGTGGTTTGCTGCGGCGTGAGCAGCCCGCAGTGAAGTGTGGCTAGCAGCAGAGACGTTTCCTTGGCCAAGCCTGGGATGGGGCTTTGCCGTCCGAGTAGACCGAAGGCGGCCTGCGCTTCCGAGGGTGGTACTCCGGCGGCTCGCGAGCAGAGCAACGTCAATTCCGTAAGAGGCATTCCTGCCTCTAGCATATGGCTGGCCAGTTCCGTGGTGAGCGCCTGGAGCCGCATTCGCCGGACGGCATCGCAAGGGATGCCGTGTCGATCCAGACGCCGGCGCTTCCAATACCAAAACGCCAGCGGAAGGACCGCCAACAACAACAGGATTCCCATGAAGGGCCCAACGTGTTCGCGAACCTGAACGATTGCTTCGAGCCAGTCAGGTAGATCCTGGCTGAACAACGCATACGTGTTTCGATATTCAGGAATCAGCCTCCAGGCAACGTAGCCGAGTGAGAGCAGCGTGACGGCAATGAGTATCGTCGGATAGAGCATGGCCGTGCGAAGCTCTCTAGAGGACTTTGCGTTCGCTAGATGCATCTCCGTCCAGCTCTCCAGAGCCTTGTCTAGCTGCCCCGCCTTCTCGCCTGACTCAATACAGGCCGCCAGAATTCTGGAGTCTCGCGATGGGTCACCGGCGATCGCGTCGGCGAGTGACTGACCCTGCGTGATACGCTCGTCGACCGATTGAGCCGATTCGGAAATAGACCGCGAGGCTTGTTTCGTGGCGCGAGACAACTCTCCCGAGATGGGAAGCTTGGCGCGGACCAGTGACGCAATCTGTTGGCAGAGGGCCAGTTGTTGTGCCAAGTTGAGTTGCGGCTGGGGCATAAATCAAAGTTCGGATACAAGTAGGCAGTGAGGTACCGGAATCGGCAGTCTCCAGCCGCAGGATGTCAGTTTCCAATCGAGACGAGCGTTGATCGTCACGGCGCGCTAGTAAAATGGCGTTTGAGTTCTGCCGAATCGATGCGCCCCGCCTCACAGGCCGCGTTGCCCAGTGTCGTCAGGCTGCGCATGCCGAGCGCCTGAGCGATGCGGTCCAGTTGGCCCGAGTCGGCGTCCTGGAAAATCGCCCGTGCCAGTTCACCCTCGATCCGAGGCAACGATTCGGCCAGCAGCAGACGACCTCGGTATCCCGTATCGTCGCAGCTCGAACAACTCCGGCCGGGACCACCATCGCCGGTTGGGGGCTCTGATGATAACGTTTGGCAATCGCATAGGCATCGCAATAGACGTTGGCAGATCAGGAGATTCAAGCCGCTCTGCAAGTGATGCACCGGGACTTGCATATCGAGCAGGCGGCGTATGGCGTCGGCGGAACATCGGGCATGCATGGTGGAAATGACAAGCTGCCCGGTCAGCGCCGCCTGGAACACCACTGCAGCCGTCTCGGGATCCCGGATTTCTCCGACAAACGTGACTTCCGGGTCTTGGCGCAGGAGCGCCTTGAGACCATCCGACCAACCGTAGCCATTGGCCGGGTTGATCTGAGATTGGGAAACTCCGGGCAACTCCGCTTCGATCGGATCCTCCAGCGATACCAGACTGCGCGGCGTCGAGGTCTGACTCAGCAGCCGCCGCAGGCATGCGTAGGCAGTCGTCGTCTTTCCCGATCCTGCCGGTCCGGTCACCAGGATAACGCCCGACGACGATTCGAGTCCGTTTTCTAGCTGGCCAAGCAGTTCATCTGGCAATCCGAGCTGGCCGGGCAACCAGTCGAGCGCCTGGCGGCCAGCCAAACGTATCACGGCACGTTCGCCATGGAGCGTCGGTAGCGTCCCCACTCGCGCTTCCAGGTTCCTATCCGGTAGAATCATCCGGCCTTCCTGTGGGATATCGTTTCGGTAGGTAACCAATCTGGCCAGGGCTTTTACCCGGCCAAGGACGCTCGTGGTAGCTCCGTCCGCCAGCTCTCCGACCTCGGTCAGGCTGCCATCGACCCGCAGCCGAGCCAGAATTTTCTTCTGCGCCGACTCGAGATGAAGATCGCTGGCTCCACGAGCGACAGCATGTTCGAGCAGGCGATCGACGGCCTGCGTCGCGTAATTGTCTGCGTTTGGGTTCAAGTCAGCGAAACTCAGTACGGATCTATTCATTAAAAATAATCATTCGTCCTGTTCGAGCGCGCTCATCCGCCGCCGGTAGGTGGCCTCGTCCATTCGGTCACTTAGGAACTGGTAACTGAGTATGTAGCGTCCGATGCGCTGCATGTCACGCTCGAGGCTATGTTCTCGATACAGGACGCGACTGACTGCCGAGTTGTCCCGCAGGTCGGATAGCTTGGCTTGGCGAGCCAAATCGTTCTGCTTGATGCGCACGACATAGTCGGCATAGCTATCTTCGGATTTATGCGTTATCAGATCTACGGCCGCAACGACCTGTTCTGAAAAGTTTCGGCTGCGCAACTCTTCGATAGAGACTGGCGTGTCTTCGACCAGGTCATGCATGAGGGCGACTTGTCGGGCCAGGGGATCGGAAACGCCCATCATGACCCGCAGGCAATGCATCACGTAAGGTTCGCCATCTTTGTCTTTCATTCCACGAAAGTGCGTAACGACCAGTTCGAGTGCGTCGTCGATATTGGCTGAGGGCATGGCTACTGCAAATGTTCTTGGCGGAAATCAGGGTACCCAAACTGACCATTGTAGCTGGCCGGGCGGCGTCGCCACCAGCGGGTGCGGTACTCCGGTCTTAGGCCGCTGCTGGGGTCACATCCGTCGTGTGTCTGCTGAGTCTACGTCAGTTGAAAACGGCTGACGGCACCTGGCGTGAGTCCACCCACCTGGCGCTCGCCGGCATGGCGGAGGGGCCGGCTCCCTATAGTGGCTGGCTGGCACCTCCGTCGGGAGTGTCGCCGGCTTTCTTTTCGAGAGCGGTCCCAGGCGGGCGACCGAATGGATTAGAATTGGATCGTTAATCCTACTCCGATATAAAATATTTATCAACAGCTCGAGGTGCCAGCTTGTCAGCGAATTCGGACTCGCCAGCCATGGAGCCAGAGCTACTCAGTAGCGCTGCCGGACAAATTGCGCTAGACAGTCTGAAACTGAGTCTGGCTCAGCAGGTCGCACCGAGGCGATGGCGCGCGGGTCTAGCGCGGGTGGTAGCCGAAATGGATCGTGGACGCCCTATGGAGGCGGCCTTTGAGCAGGCCAAGCTGGAGCTGCCCAGCGAACTGCGTTTTTTGATGCGCGAGTCCCTGAAGGTGCCTGATCCAGGACGGTTGATCGTCGATGCGTTGCGCGTGCGGGACGAAGTCAGGCGGAGTTGGCAAGGATTTGCGACGTTGATTGCCTACCCGGCCATTTTGTTTGCGTTTGCGCTGGCTGTCGGCGTTGTATTTAGCTATTCGATTAGAAACATGATTGACTTTCGGTGGATTGAGGAATTTGGCCTCAGTGGTTTCGAAACGATGCTGGCGAATTTGGCGGATCAACATCACGCCGTGATGGGGCTGGCTATGGCGACCGGATGGATCGTCCTGGTACTGTTGACGATTTTGATCGTTGGCCCACCTTGGGCGCCGGTCGCAGTCATGGGGGGCATCGTGGTCGTCGGGCGACCGCTCCGCTGGATTTCTTTGCAAGAGGTTCTTCATCGATATCGGCTGTTTCTCGAGCAGGGGATGGGGACGATCGATGCAGCCGAAGCGGTTAGCCATAGCTTCAGTCGCAGCAGCCAAGCCGTCGTGACGCGGGCGATGGCCACGCGGATTCGGGCTGGCGCGTCGATCGGACAGTCGGCGTGCCAATCGATGTTGAGTGATAGACTATGTCGTCCTGCCCTGGTGCTGCTCGACGAGCGCGGCAGGGATCTGGTCAGTGCGTTGGCGGAGTCGGCGGACCTGGTGGGACGGCTGGCAGACCAGCGGTGCCGTACGCTGGGCACGATCCTGCCGGTCTTTATTCTGGTGAATGTCGGCACGATCGTCTGGGCTTCGGTCAGCGCCTACCTGATGGGGCTGATGCCGCTGATCACGATGATAACGTCTTTGGCTTAGATACTCTGCGTCATGATTTCATTTTCGTCCAACTGGATCGTTTTTTTTCCGATCGCATTCAGCCTGTTCGTGGCGATGCGCTTGGCTGGGGGGCGTGTCGACGATGGTCGCCAATCGATCGGGTTGCTCGCTGCGCGAAGTCTCGTGTTCATGCTGTTTGCATTCTCGCTATTGGCTGCGGGATTGCGAGTCAGTTTGATGAGTCTGATATGGTGCGTGTTCGTAGCCGCTCTGGTCGTCGTCTTACACCTGAAGAACCGCAAGCTGGAACGCTCGGCGGTTTTGATGACTGCCCTGAGTACGGATGATTTGCCGCAGCGACAGCTGCTGACGCGCGCGCTGGCCAACGAAAATACCGGCTGGGCCGGGAGAAAGGGAGCCGCCTTAGTACGCGATCTGGCGCGGGGCGCCGACTGGGGCACGGCGCTCGAGTACCGAGGCATCGCCAAGGGCGTGTATGAGAAGCTGGCCGTACGGCTGGACAAACGCTACGGAAAACACCAACCTGGCCAAGCCGAGCGGAATGGTCCCGAAGCGGTCGAACCGATGCAAATCGAAGCCGAAGCCGAGCGAACGATTGGCCGGTTGATGATGTTCTCCTGGTGCGTTGTTGTGGTGCCAGTCGTCGCCTTGATCATGACCTTCATCGTGCCCACGTTCGAGGAGATGTTCGAAGAGTTTGGACTGGATTTGCCTACGACCATGTCCCTAGTGATTTCCGTGTCGGATGTGGTGACCAGTTTCGGTGTGGTCAGCCTCCTAGGACTGTCTGTAATTCAGGTCGGTCTGTTTCTGTGTATCGGGACGTGTGCGCTGCTCTGGTTGTTTCCCAGATTGACACTGGTGCCTCCCATTCGTTGGCTATGCCGCGACTACTACCGCAACGTCGGGTTTGCCGCGCTCTCCCATGCGATTGGCCAAGAACGGGATTTGATCGATGCGTGTCGGGCAACGGCTGAGCTGGTGCCGGTCACGCACATCAGCGATCGCTATCGGACCGCGTCGGAGTTGTTGATCGGCGGCGCGACGCCCGTGGGTGCTTTCGTCAGCGCGGGTCTGCTCAGTGGGCGAGAGGCGCAGGCCGTGGGGACCTGTTTTGAGTCACGCGATCTGGCTTGGGGGCTAAAACAGCTGGCTAGCTGGAAAGTCGCTGGTATGCTGCGATGGTACGCGTCCGTTGTTCAGGTTTTGGTGGTGTCGCTGACGCTGCTGGTAGCGGTGGTCGTTGGTGCACTGAGCATCGGCGTGATCCAAACACTTTCAGAAATGATTTCCGCATTGTCCTAGAGCTATGAGTAGGCTAAGTCACGTGAGCAATCGAAGAGCCTCGTCATCGGTCGAGCTCGTCGTTGGTATGGTGTTGCTGGCAGCGGCGGCCGTGGGCGTCGGACGCTTCGTCCAGAGCGTCCGCGATGGGCTGCTAGATCGAGAGTTGAGTACGCGGCTCGCGTGGGAGATATCCAACGCTCGCCAGAGAATCGGAAGCTGGGACCCAGCCGACGTGACGCAGCAGAGAATCGAACAGATACCAATCTCCAAGGCGCTCCGAAGTCGCCTAAACCAACCGCGTTGGCGGGCAACCGTGGAAGCCATCGATGAACCGGCGCAAGCGCTGCGGGTAACGCTAGGGCTACGATGTCAAATCCAGGGGCAAGCGGCTGAGCCCGAGGTGCTCACCTTTTGGGTGGACGCGTCGGAGGAGACGGCTTTAGTAGGAGACGCGCCATGAGAAGCCCCAGGATTGACCGCAAGCGAACAGGTGGTTTCGCACTGGTGGAAACGGTCGGATTGATCACGGTGATCGGCATGCTGCTTTCCTTGTCGGCCGTGGTTATGAATCAAGCTTACAAGGCACACCAAGAGGCTCTCATGCATGTTCGGCACACACAGCAGGTGCAGGTCCTGGCCGCTCGGTTCCGCGCCGACGCGGAGGCGGCCGTGGATGTTACCGTGACCGAAGAGTTGTTGCTAACCATGCTCGGCGGCCGCCAGATTCGCTACCGTACCAGCGAAGACAGGGTCCACCGCGTGACGTCGGACGGGGAGGCCGAAATCGGTCGAGAGGTTTGGCAACTGCCCGCACGCGTCGACGCCAAATGGACGCTAGACGAATCGGGCGTAGCGATCAAGCAGGGCCTCTTCCACTGGCCGGCGAAAGGC
>JANQJJ010000059.1 GCA_028281725.1 Pirellulaceae bacterium
GGAAGCCGGAGACCTGTTGTTAATCATCAACTAGTGCTTTGTCGACACTAAAGATTTGGGTAAAGGGGTCAGGAGTCAATTGTGCACAGCACCCGAAGGGCCGCTGGCGGCAATTGACTCCTGCCCCCTTTACCCGACCCACAGATTAAGCTTTGACAGACCACTAGTCGATGACCGTTTACCCGTGGAACGACTCCCGGCAGGCGATCGAATCGAGCAGCAGGTCAAAGGACTTTGAGAACGAGTTAACTGATGGCGTGTAGAATTAGCGACTATGTGCTTGCTGGCGAGTTGCGGAACACGCGGCGCAATGGTGTCTTTGGTTGGATTGAGTTTGCGCCCGACTACGGGATCTGTGTTGAACTGACGGGTAATATGTCCGGTCAGCTCCAGGGCAAGCACATCAAATTCCGCGTCCAGAAAGCCGAGTCTGACGAGCAGTTGGAAGCAGGAGAGTTTCCCGACGAAGTCGATAAACTGGCCGATCGACAGATCGGAGTTGTTGGCGAAATGGTACTTCGCCGGGTCAGAGTTCCCTCCATCCCGATCGATGATTTTTTGCTTCTGGAGGAGCCTGCCCAGGAAAAGCATCTAGTCGAGAAGGACAGTCTTTACCTGGAGTGGTTTAGCCAAAATGGACGTGTTATCGCGGAGTTGGTTGACCTTTCGATCGAGTTCGTAGATGACCAGCAGACTGGCGATGGCGAGTCGGCCGCGTCGGGGTCGGGCGAGCGCGAAGAGGGTGCCGGTGGATTTACGGAAATCTACGTAGAAGACGAGGCAGCCGACGCGGAGAGCTACGACACGGGCGATGGGGACGACGAGGATGAGGACCCGTTCGGTCTGTTCGGACAAGACGTCCGTCAGGCCGTAGCCGATTCTTTAGGTCCCCTGCCAGACGAGACGTTTGATGAAAATGAGCCCAGCGACGAGGATTTTTCGGAGGAAGATTCCGAAGGGGAATCGGCCGCCGAAGCGGAGCCACGATCTTGGGACGACGTGATTCCGGGAATTGACGCCGAAACCAAAGAGATGTATGAGCAGTGGGACGAGATCTTCGAAGGCAAAAAGGATGAGCCACTGTCGTACCTGTTCCATACTCCCCTGAGGCTACCGCTGGTAGAAAACGTCACGAGCGATGAGGAAGCCGAGCGGTTCGTCAGGGCAATTTTGGCTCAACTGGCCCTGCTCAGCGTCGCGCTCGATGTGTGTGAGCACTACGGACCGCTAGAAACCTACCGGTTGCTGATGAAAGAGATCTTGCCGACCGCTAAAGTCCACCCCAACTTGGCTGCCAGCGAGATGGTTCAACACTATTCGACCAGCGACTACTGCAGCCAATGTGATGAAGAACTCGATGCCGAGTATGACGAACAGCAGGACGACGATGAGGAGCCTGAAGACGAACCCGGCGACATGGATGATTTGGACTAAGCCAATAGCTCCTCGACGGGATGAGTGGGTTCAACGCCGGTGAGACGTTGCTCGAGCCCCTGGAACGGGAAGGTGAAACGCTCGTGATCAATCCCTAGGCAATGCAGGATGGTCGCGTTGAGGTCGTTGATGTGTACGGGACGCTCGGTGATGTTGTAGCTGAACTCATCCGTTTCTCCCACGCTAACTCCAGGTCGAATACCGCCTCCGGCGAGCCACACTGGAAAGCAACGCGGATGATGATCTCTTCCATAGTTGTCCCGTGAAAGTCCACCTTGGCAGTAGACCGTTCGGCCGAACTCACCACCACAAACGACCAGCGTCGATTCCAGCAGGCCACGCTGCTTGAGATCTGTCAGCAGCGCTCCACACGCTTGATCCACGTCACGGCACTGGGCAGGTAGGTCACCGGCGATATTGCCGTGCTGGTCCCAACCGCGATGCAGTAGCTGTACCGCCCGCACGCCGCGTTCGACCAGACGCCGCGCGAGCAGTGCGCTGGCTGCGAATGTCCCTGGCCGGTTGACATCGGGCCCATACATTTCCAGTGTACTTTCTGTCTCGTCATTCCAGTTCGTCAGCTCCGGTACGCTTTGCTGCATGCGAAACGCCATTTCGTACTGGGCGATTCGTGTTTGGATCTCGGGATCGCCGATCTGGTCCAAGCGATGTTGATTGAGCCTGGCCAGCGAATCGAGCATGTGACGCCGATCCTGACGATTCACTCCCGGAGGATTCGGGAGATAAAGGACCGGATCACCGCCACTTCGTAGGGCGACTCCATTGAAACGGGTCGGCAGAAATCCACTGCTCCACATTCGCGTGAAGAGTGCTTGGGCGGCCGCTCTGGATGACCACGTGGGGGTCAGCACGACAAAGGCCGGCAGGTCATTACTCTCGCTTCCGAGGCCGTAGGCTAACCAACTTCCGAGACTCGCTTTTCCGGGAACTTCGCTGCCGGTCATTACAAACGTACAGGCCGGATCGTGGTTGATGGCGTTGGTATGGATTGTCTTGACCAGAGCCAGATCATCGACGCATTTTGCCGTGTGCGGTAGCAACTCGCTAACCCAGCGCCCACACTGGCCATGCTGAGAGAACTTGAACTTGCTGGGGGCGACGGGCAATCGGCTCTGCCCACTGGTCATCGTCGTGATCCGCTGCCCCTGCCGAATCGAATCGGGTAGATCTTTGTCAAAGTACTCCTCGAGCTTTGGCTTGTAGTCCCAGGTATCGATCTGGGAGGGGCCCCCGTTCAGGTGCAGGTAGATCACCGACTTGGCTTTGGGGGCAAAGTGAGGCAATCCGGCCAGCGGCGGATGCATCTGCCGCGAGTTGGGTGCTGCCTGAGCAGGCCCGCGCAGAGAGCCGGCGCCCAGGGAAGCGAGCGCGACGGCGCCCAACCGCATTCCGGCGCCGCCAAAAAACTGACGGCGGGAGTGGACTAAATCGTTT
>JANQJJ010000075.1 GCA_028281725.1 Pirellulaceae bacterium
AGTGTTCGATTTCAAGTCTAAAGTCGGGGGAGGCACAGCAGCTTCACCAAGCGATTTTGACAACGCTTACGAAAAGGCTGTCGGAGAACAGCGAGGAGCACAGCCGCTCGCCTCTCTCCAACGGCATCTATCGCGTTCGCCCAGAGGACTCTGATGAAGAAGGAACCGAGATCAAACGGAGCGACGCCGAAGGTACGGTGGTCCTCTTGCATCGATTGACCGACCATTTCGGCACAGCCGAGATGATGTCAATGGCCAACGACAACACGGGATTTCGCGTCCATCTGAACGGAGCCGGTCCGTTCGACGAAGGTGACGACATTGGCCATCTCGCGCTGGTGCTCGACGGCGTGTGCGTGATGATCTGGGGGCACAGCGATCCGGACGGGCAGGGCCGCATGGACCTATCTGCGGAGGTCGCAGACGTGGAGTCGGCGCGCAAGATCGCCACCGCTCTAGGCATTGAGCCACGGCTACGCGAATCTCCGGGCCACCAGATGGACGTAACCATTACGCCGACGAGAAAGTCGTTTCAGCCAGGCGAGCCGGTGATGCTTGAGATGCAGATCAAGAACTCTGGTGACGAGCCGTTCTCTTTCTACGATGGGGGAAAGCAGCGCGGCGCTAGGAACAATCAGTTCGCCTTCATCGCCTTTCGTAACGCAGGCGACGGTCCGGAGGTACCTGACACTGGCGACTCGAATCATCACGGTGGGAAAGCCAGTCTGAAAACGCTTGAGCCAGGTGACATCTTTAGGAAGGAAGTGGACATCGGCAAGTGGTTCGATCTGTCTCTGCCCGATACCTACGCGATCCAATGCAAGTTCGACATCGAGATGCACGATCCGAAGGCGGAGAGGTGGTTCGTGCTATGGGACGACGTCGCGCAAGGCGATTGCCAGGTGGTAATTGATCCCAAGCAAGATGCCACAACTACCGATCGCGAGGAGGCGAAGGCTGAGCCCCCACGTACCGACTTCACCCTGGTGATTGCCAAGAACATGATGCTGCTCGACGGAAAGGAGTTCATCACCTGGCAGGACCTGGAGGATTGTATTGCCAGGTTGCCCGATCCGAGCAAGGCTTACATAAACCTCTGGTTGACGCACTCGGCGGATCGCACGCAGGAGAGTTTTCACAATGCTGAGATTATGCGGCTTCGCAAAAAGTTTGGGATGAACGGGCATTCGATCGGGGGACTATCGCTGCGGGCATCATTTCGCTTTGACCAATTGGAGACGGGCGTAGATCTAATTCCCAATAAGGACCACGAAGCCACTGGTACAGTTGTGGACGCTCGCGGCGATCCAGTGCGAGGAGCTGAAGTGTTGTTTGCCCAGCCAGTGGACGAGTCGGTTGGTTATAAGACGATAGATACCTATCAAATCGACGGAAAGTTGGTCAATCGTGTCAACGACGTTGTCGTTTTATCGGGGACCGATGGGGAGTTTGTCATCTTTCCAAGTAGCAGCGACTTGAAGTACTACCTGATTGCTTTGCATCCCGATTACGGTTTCGCGCTTGCGAAGCGACAGGGCCGCAATTTGAGCGAACCCATTCAGCTTCAGCCGTGGGCTAGTGTTTCGAGTGCAATACTTCCGCAGGACGGCCTGGAACAGTCGGGGTCGATCAGCACAAACGTGAGATCCGACGATGGTTGGCCAGCGGTCTCCATTTCCACGCAGCTTCCCAGTGATCGCAGGAAACCGGACGCCGCGAGTTTTGACTTCCCTTGCGTACCAGCACCAATCAAATCGGTTTACATGCGCCACATTCACAAACCGGAGGGCGTGACGATTGGCCTGCCAAATCAAGAGCTCAGGCTCGGTCCCGGCGAGCAGCTGGAACTCACTCTCGGTGGACTCACGCCCGACGAAGTCGATCGGCTGGAGCTGCATGAGCGGATGATGGGGCGAAGGCAACCTTAGTTGCACGACGCCACCAATGGCCGATAGCTCAGTTGCGATCCTACAGCCCTTCGACCTCAAACCCGTTGCGATACGTCCGCCGTAGCAAGCCGTTCGCATCACTGAGGTTCGTCACTTGTAGCTTTTCGGCATCCCACTCAAGTGTCTCGCCTGGGAATTGGCTGGCGACGACGCCCAGCAGAATTGTCTCGGTCAACGGACCACCGACGTCGAAGCCGACGCTGGTGGTTCCTTCGCCGCGGCAGGCATCTACCCACTCAAAGTAGTGATTGCCAGTTTCCACTTCGGGCCGTTGGTAGGTCGCGAACTTCTCCGCGGGATAGAGTGTTGGTTCGGCCCAATGCGGCAAGAGCATGTCGCCGTGCTCGCCGACAACGTACGATCCGCCGCCCGGCAACTTCACGTCGGCAGGAAGCCGAGTTCCGGGCAAGGTCTTTGGCATTGCACTGCTGTCGAACCAAGTGAATCGCAACTCGTCGGATGTGTATGGAGTGCCGGGGAATTCAAACTCCACCTTGCAACCGGTCGGATGGCCCACACCGGTTGGCGCGCGGCATTCTGCCCGCACCGAAGTCGGCGCGGTTAGTTCGAGGCCCGTAAACGGCGTATCGAAAATATGATCACCCATATCGCCGAGTGTACCAGTACCGAAATCAAGTAGCCGGCGCCACTGCT
>JANQJJ010000177.1 GCA_028281725.1 Pirellulaceae bacterium
TCCCACGGACAAAAAGAAGCATGTCACCAAGCTCAAGTCGCTGTTGAAGGAGTCGAAAGACCTCTACCTGGCGACGGACGAAGACCGCGAGGGAGAGGCCATTTCCTGGCATCTTCAAGAAGTCCTCAAACCCAAGGTGCCCGTCCATCGTCTGGTGTTCCACGAAATCACCAGCGAGGCGATCCAGGCGGCCCTGGAGAACCCGCGCAAGATCGACGAGGCCATGGTTCGCGCGCAGGAGACGCGTCGCATCCTGGATCGGCTCTACGGTTTTGACGTCTCGCAACTGCTGTGGAAAAAAGTGGGGCCCAAATTGTCCGCTGGGCGCGTCCAGAGCGTCGCGGTGCGACTGATCGTCGACCGCGAGCGAGACCGCATGGCCTTCCATAGCGCGACCTACGCGGACCTGCTGGGCACGTTCGCTCCGGAGGCGGGCGGGGCGTTTGCCGCGTCGATGGTCCGCTACCAGGACAAACGTCTTCCGTCGGGCAAGGACTTTGATTCGAAAACGGGAAAGCTCAAAGATGACTCGCTACTGCTGCTAGATGAAAAGGCGGCCACGGAACTGGCTCAGAAACTCGCCGGCGCCGATTTCCGCGTGGCATCGATCGAAGTAAAGCCCTTCAAAGAGAGGCCCAGAGCGCCGTTCACTACCAGCACGCTGCAACAGGAAGCCAACCGGAAACTCGGATTTACTGCGCGGCGCACCATGCAGATCGCTCAGAACCTGTACGAAAATGGTTACATCACCTACATGCGTACCGATTCCACCTCGCTTGCCAAAGAGGCGGTCGCGGCAGCCCGTGATCTGGTACAGCAGGAGTATGGGCAAGACTTCTTGCATCCGGAGCCCAGGACCTATTCGACCAAGGTAAAAAATGCGCAGGAAGCTCACGAGGCAATTCGGCCTGCCGGCCATCCGTTCCAACTGCCCCAAAACTTGAAAGGGACTTTGAAAGACGAGCAGTTCCGGCTGTTCGACATGATTTGGAAACGCACGATCGCTTGTCAAATGGCCGACGCGCGAAAACGCCGCGTGACGGTAACCGTGGAAGCCGAAGGAGCGGTCTTTCAGGCATCGGGAACCACGATCGAGTTTGAGGGCTTCCTGCGAGCCTATGTCGAAGGAAGTGATAATCCTGAGGAGGAATTGGCTCAGCAGGAAGTGCTTCTGCCGGAAATGACCGAAGGCCAGCCGCTGAAGTGCCAGCAGCTCGACGCGAAGTCGCACACGACCCAGCCGCCCGCACGATTCACCGAAGCCTCGCTGACGCGCACGTTGGAAGAACGAGGCATCGGTCGCCCGAGTACCTACGCCTCGATCATCGATACGATTCAGCAACGCGACTATGTCTTCAAAAAGGGCAATGCGCTGGTTCCCAGTTGGACGGCATTCTCGGTAATCCGGCTGTTGGAGGAGCACTTGGCATCATTGGTCGACTATGACTTCACCGCCCAGATGGAGGACTACCTCGATTCGATCAGTCGCAATGAGAGAGGGTTTCTAGAGTATCTGCAGCAGTTCTACCTTGGTGAAAATTCGGGACTGAAACCCTTGCTGGAGTCGAAGGTGCAGGAGATCGATCCACGGATCACCAGCCGATTCTTGTTAGGTACGCCCGATGACGGTGAGCACCGCGAAGAGGTGTTCGTGCGAGTTGGGCGATACGGTCCTTTTATTGAGCAGGGAGAACGCAAGGCCAGCATCCCGGACATGCTACCTCCGGATGAGATCACGCTTGCCAAGGCACTGGAGTTGCTCGAGGACGCAGCCAAGGGGGACGAACCGCTCGGTCACTGCCCTGATTCTGGCAAGCCGGTCTTCGTCAAGAGCGGTCGCTTCGGACCCTACGTGCAACTCGGACACCCGGACGATGAGGAGAAGCCCAAGAACGCGGGCCTGCTGAAGGGAATGACGGTCGAAGACGTCACTCTGGACGTGGCTCTCAAGCTGCTGTCTCTGCCCCGCGATCTAGGCGAACATCCGGAAATGAAGGAGCCGGTTGTTGCCAGCAACGGACGCTACGGACCCTACATTAAATGTGGTACGGAAACGAGAAGTCTACCGCCTGATCTATCTCCCATGGATGTCACCATGGAAAAAGCGCTCGAGCTACTGGCGCAGCCTAAAACGAGCGGACGCGGACGGGCGGCCAAGAAGGAACCGATCAAGACGTTTGAGGCGTCCCCGGTAACCAGCAATGTGGTCCAGTTGCTCGACGGGCGCTACGGTCCGTACGTAACCGATGGAGAAACCAACGCCAGTCTCCCCCGCGACGCGAAACCGGAAGAGTTGACGTTCAACGAGGCTCTGGATCTCCTGGCCGTGCGGGCTGCTGCCGGCGGCAGTAAGAAGAAAAAGAAGAAGAAAGCCGCAGCCAAAAAGGCTCCCAAAAAGAAGGCAGCCAAGAAAACGGCTAAGAAGACTTCTAAGAAGGCGACTGCGAAAAAGAAAGCGGCCAAGAAAGAGTCTTAGAGCCTTGGACGAGCTGGTAACACGGCTCAAGGACAAGAAGCCGGCAGCCATAGCAACAGGTCGGCATCACAGCGCGGTCTAGCGGAACCCTATGGCCGTGTCAAGCTTTTTAGACAGTTTTCGCGGTACATGATTTTTTCATTGCCGACCAAGGCGACAATTCTCTGGATTTTTATGTCGCAAACTCCCTAGAATGCGTTACATACGAAGCGGCCGGGAACGCACACTACGCGCGGCGACGCAATATGCGAAAGTGAAATCTACCGTGGACGCGTATCCGACGGGAATCATCATGGTTCAGCGCTACGAGCGTTCGGCATGGCCGCAGTTTGGTGCCAGACGGACCGCGAACAGGCTGCCCCGGTTGGCTGTGTGCCCAGACCGTTTCGAAAAGTGAAGCAGGCGGATAGGCTCGGCCGGCCGAGCGAGTCGGCAAGGGGAGGCTGATCGAACTTCGTTGATTGACTTTCATTCGATAGCGATCAGACTCCAGGCTAAGTTCCGAAGTAGGCCACTGACTTAGGAGAAGCTATGGCAAGTACGTTTGGAAAACCTCGGACCCAATCGCGAGGTGCGAAGCGACCAGCGAGCACCTCGGGACACCAGCTCACGGCGTCGGGACTGGAGCATCATGTCAGCTCATTGAAGAAGCTGGTGAGCCAGCGGAGTTACGATGAACCGCAGCGGCGGAAACTCTGTTATGACATCGGTCAGGATATGCTTTCGATGTCGCGTGTGATGCGCTCCCCGAACTTTTCTCTCACCAGTACCGCCGATCTGCAGAACATGGCCGAGTTGTACGACCAGGTTTTTCTTGGCGGTCATTGCCTCCGCGTGGCCCGCCATTTTGGAATGCAATTCCGTTGGTCGAAACGTATGACCAGTACAGGTGGCAAGACGGTGCGTACCGTGCATACCGACCGCCGCACGGGCCGTTTGCAGATACGGTATGAGATCGTTTTATCTGCGACACTTCTGTTCCAAACCTTCAGCGATCTGCAGCGTCCCATTCGGGTGACGGGCCTGTTGTGTACCAACCGTCTGCAGGCCATGCAACGTATTCTCGAACACGAGCTGATTCATCTGGTGGAAATGCTGGTTTGGGAGGACAGTTGTTGTGCCGCATCTCGGTTCCAATCGATCGCCGGACGACTATTCGGGCATACCGAGCACAAGCACGATCTGATTACTCAGCAGGAACGGGCGGCCCGAAAGTTCAATGTGCGGGTTGGTTCCCACGTGATGTTCCTGCACGAGGGAACTCGGCATGTCGGTACCGTCAACCGCATCACCCGCCGCGCGACGGTACTCGTGGTTGACCCGTCGGGACAACTCTACGATGATGGCCAGAGATATAAGAAATACTACGTTCCGCTCAGCCATCTACAGCCCGCGCCCTGCTAGGGGCCGCCGGCCTGCCGGTCGCGGGGCTGTTCCAGCTTCTCTGGGATGTCGATATAACAGCGTGCTTCAAGCGCCGAATCGGATGCTTGCCGTGAAGCAGCCGACTCACTCCGACGCACCTTGAAGGATATGTCAGTGCCGTTCGCTCAAATAGGTCCCATCTCCGTTCACTTCCCGGAACGACTTGAGACGAACGAACACCTGCAAGCCGAGTTTCCTGATTGGGATCTCGAACTGATAGAACAAAAAACCGGTATCCGCGGTCGCTACCTTGCCGCTCCCGGTGAAACGGCATCCGATTTAGCCATCGCCGCCTCTGAAAAGCTGTTTGCCGAGCATGGCGTCGACCGCGACAGCGTGGACTTTGTTTTGCTATGCACGCAGACTCCCGATTACCCGCTACCGACGACGGCCTGCCTGATTCAACACAAGCTGGGACTGAGGGAAAGCTGTGGCGCTCTGGACTTCAATTTGGGGTGCTCCGGCTTCGTCTATGGGATGGCCATGGCGGAGGGGCTCGTCCGTTCGGGTGCCGCTCGTAACATTCTGTTGCTGACGGCGGAGACCTATTCCAAGTACATCGACGCCGACGATCGAAGTCTACGCACCATCTTTGGCGATGCAGCGGCGGCCACGCTGATCCAGGCCAGCGACTCACCCGGCGTGAGCGCGTTTCAGTTTGGAACCGACGGCAGCGGTGCCGATACTCTGCTGGTCGCCGACGGCGGAGCGCGAACGGGCGAGGATGTGCTCAAGCCGCGGCACCGAAAACGCTGGAAAAGCCGGCTGTATATGGATGGCCCGAGTCTGCTGAACTTCACGGTGGTGGCCGTCCCCAAACTGATTGAGCAAGTGCTTGAGCTAGCAAATCTTAAAGCAGATCAAGTCGATTTGTACTTGCTGCATCAGGCCACTCGTAAGATGCTAGAACAATTGCAGACCCGGCTGAAGCTGGACGACGAGCGGCTGCCCATTAGGCTTGCGCACTGTGGCAATACCGTTTCGTGTACTCTGCCAATTCTCATTTCCGATTTACGGCAAGAGGGTAAAATCGTGCCTGGCTCCAATACGCTACTGATCGGTTTCGGAGTCGGTTGGTCCTGGGCAGGATGTGTTTGGACGGAAACTTGGAACCGGTCTACAGGGTAGATTTTCGGTTTTGCGTTCCAATGGAATTTCGACAGCTCAAACAAAGCTAGATCGTCATGGGAATAGTCCAAGGCCAAGCGTTGGTTGCTTCACCGTATCTCACGGATCCGAATTTCTTGCGATCAGTCGTGTACGTCCTGCGCCACGACGAAGACGGCACCATCGGTCTGGTGCTGAACCGCCCGATGCGGGCGACGATTAGCCAGCTACTGGAACAGCTGAACGATCTGCCGATTCACAACAGCGATCCGGTCTACTACGGTGGTCCCGTCGATGGCCCCTTGATGCTGCTGCAAAGGGATCGCAGTGAGGATGCCAGCGGCTGCACGTTGTGTGTGATCTCCGAGCAACAGCGGATTGTCGAGCTCTGCCAAAGAGAATCCTCGACCGGTCAACAGTCCAGTGGCTATCGCCTGTTTGACGGCTATTCCGGTTGGGGCTCCAGCCAGCTCGACGGCGAACTCAAAAGCGGAGGTTGGCTCGTCTGGGATATTCAGCCCGAGCAGTTGTTTTCTGATCCGGAGGAGCTTTGGCACACGGCGATCCGGCAGATCGGCCATGACATTCTCGCCAAAGGTATCGATCTGTCGAAAATGCCCAAGGACCCTGCCTACAACTAGTCTTGGCATGCCCTTATGCTGTAGCGAGCCGTCGGTAGATCGAACAGTCAGGCTGGTTAAGCAGCTGGGCATTATGCGGGAAACAGCTGGCGCATCTCCAATTGTGCCAGCACGCTCGGCCGTGATGAACCGCCAGAGAAGATGATTGTCAGCAAGACGGCGCAGTTGTCTCTCGCAGCGACGCTCAGCACCCGGGCTGGGCCCCGCCCCACATCGACGGTATGCGCAGCTGTAGTGAGTTCTCAGGCAGTTAGTGACGGTAAACGATGCGAACCATTGCGGTCGGTGACATTCACGGGTGCTCCAAAGCCCTGGAGGGGTTGCTCGATGCCATTGCTCCCACCGCCGAGGACTGGATGATTTTCCTCGGGGACTACGTCGATCGCGGACCCGATAGCAAAGGCGTGATCGAGCAGCTGCTCACCCTGGAGCAGCGCTGCAATACAGTTTTCCTCCTGGGTAATCACGAAATCATGTTCCGAGGAGCTCTGCGTGGCTTGGAGCCCAGTCTGTGGCTCCAAATCGGTGGCAGCCAAACGGTAACCAGCTACGGCGGCCGGCTCGAGAATGTCAGTCCCCGGCATATTCGGTTCCTGAACCGTTGCGTGCCCTACCATGAAACCGATTCACACCTGTTTGTGCATGCCAACTATCTGGCAGATCGACCGCTACGAGAGCAACCCGAAGAGACGCTTTTTTGGACCCATCTGAACGATCGATTTCCTGGGCCGCACGTCTCAGGCAAACACGTTTTCTGCGGCCATACTCCGCAACCCCACGGCAACATCGGCTACTATCGGTATTTCACCTGTCTGGATACCTGCTGTTTTGGGGGGTACTGGCTTTCGGCAGTCGATGTCGATTCGGGGGAGACATGGCAAGTTTCCAAGCAGGGGCATTTGCGGGAGAATTGGCGTTTCCTCAAGAAAATTTGGCGTAACAGCAAAAAACTGGTTGCTCGGGTACGGTCATGACTGCGCCCCCGCTAACTCCGGGCCGCTTTCATGTAACAGAGGGCTTTAATCTGACGCTTTCAGTAGCCCATATGGTCGATAAATGAGAGAGAGGCACGCCTCAAGCATGTGTTCATATGAACACCTGTTCTTAGGGTGGTCCCTTGCGAGGTTTGGGTGATCCAGCGAAAGTAGTTGGTTCACGTCAGCAACTCTCGGTCGAAACTTCATTCCTTTCCAAGACCAAGTACGTGGTCAGGCTACTCTCGATGGAACAACATTCGGCGACTGCACCTACGATTCAGCGGGGTGTGCGTGACGTGGATTTGAAGCCGTTCTTTGGCGACGACCCGCCCCCGCGCAGCGATTTGGCAGCGGTATTGCAACACTGGGCTCGCGTGCGCGGCGAAGAACCCGCATTTTACTTTACCGATGGAGAAGACGGCCAGGACGACCTCTGTCTGACCTTTGGTGAGTTGGATGCGGCAGCGCGGAATGTCGCGGGCTATTTGCAGAAGCTTGGGGCTGGCGGCCAACGCGTGTTGCTCCTGTACCCGCCGGTCCTGGACTTTGTGGTTGGTTTTTTTGGGTGTTTGTATGCCGGCTCCACGGCCGTCCCGGCCTTCCCGCCGCGCCGCAATCGCAAGGGGCAAAGGATTCACGGGATCGCTCGAGATTGCCAAGCGCATTTGGCGCTCACCAATGAGCACGTTCGGCAGCAAATCGAAGGAGACGCCAACTGGGTTGAATGGGAATCGATTTCCATCGTTGCCACCGATTCGCTGGCTCAGGACTATTCGTCCCACTGGAAGAACCCCTCCGTCTCTCCGGACGATTTAGCTGTCTTGCAGTACACGTCCGGTTCGACCGGTCAGCCCAAGGGGGTCATGCTATCCCACGCGAACTTGGTGCGCAACACTGAGCTGATCATGCTCGCCTTTGAAACCAATCAACAGTCTATTGGCTTGAGCTGGTTACCAACCTATCACGACATGGGGTTGATTGGTGGGGTGCTGGCGCCGGTCTTCATTGGCCGGCCGGTCGTCTTGATGAGCCCCATGGCATTTTTACAAAAGCCCATCCGCTGGCTGCGGACCATTGCTCGCTATCAGGCCACCACTAGTGGTAGCCCCAACTTTGCGTATCAGCTGTGCGTCGACAAGATTGCTGAGGAAGACCTGGGTGGATTGGACCTGAGCAGTTGGGTGACTGCGTTCAATGGTGCCGAACCGGTCCGCGCCTCGACACTGCAGCAATTCACCGAGCGTTTTTCCAAGGTCGGCTTCCAGGAGTCTTCCTTTTTACCTTGCTACGGGATGGCCGAAACGACCTTGATCGTCACCGGAGGTCCACGAGCGGAGCCGCCGGTCATCCGCAGTTTTGATTCTCAGGCGCTCGACCAGCAGCAAGTCGTTCCTTGTGCCTCCTCGGACAACCAAGCATCGCGGGAATTGGTAGGCAGTGGTCAGATTCTCCCTGGTGAAACAGTATTGATCGTCGATCCGGACACCCGGTCTCCCATCGAAGGAAATAGGATTGGCGAGGTCTGGATTAGCAGCCCCTCTGTCGGGCAAGGTTATTGGCAGCGAGAGGAAATCACTCGCGAGACCTTTGGCGCAGTGACGGCCGACGGAGAAGGGCCTTTCCTGCGCACCGGCGATCTGGGCTTCATCCATGAAGGCCAGCTGTTTGTTGCCGGCCGGCTGAAGGACATGATCATTGTGCGAGGAGTCAACCGCTATCCACAAGATATCGAACAGACGGCCGAGCACGCGCACGAGATCATGCACAGTGGTCTAGTGGCTGCGTTTGCCGACAATGCCGAAGACCGTGAACGCCTGATCATTTTGGCCGAGGTGCAGAAACGTCGCCAGGAAACGGACTGGGACAGCGTCATCAATTCCATCCGACGCGAGGTGGCCCAACAGCATGAGTTGCCGCCGGACGCGGTGGTGCTGGTGCGTTTCGGTACCCTGCCACGCACGTCCAGCGGCAAAATCCAGCGCCACGCGTGCCGGAATGAGTTTGGACGAGGTTCACTTAAGATTGTGGCCCAATGGAAGTCTTGGGAAATTGACTTGCCCCAGAGCGAGCCGATGATCGCAGCTTCCGCGCTCAAGTCCGGTAGTCATGGAAATGGAAAAGTCACTTCCAGCGATCCGTCCGGGGCCGCAACAGCTCAGCCGGACCATGAAATTGTTGACATCGTCATGGATGCCATCCGTGCGGTCGCACAAGAGCGGGCCAAGCAACTCGACTTGGACACCAACATCGTACTCGATCTGGGCCTGGACAGCCTGGAACGCATGCAGATAGCACATTCCCTGGAGCAGACGTTCGACGGCCGTTTTCCTGAGCATGTATTGCAGGACATCGAAACGGTGCGCGAGGTGGCCGAGGCCATCGATCGCCACCTGGGCAAGAAGCGAATTCGTCGCGATCTGGTTCCTACCGAAACGGGACTTAAACCGGCCGATAGCAGGAAGGTTCAGGAGGAAGACTATCGGTTTGACCAGCTGCCCGAATACCGCCGACTGAAGCGAACCATGGCTCAGTTCGAGATGACCGGAGTGCCCAATCCGTACTTTTCGATTCACGAAGGCGTCGTGCGGGATACCACTCGGATCGACGGCAAGGAACTCATTAGCTTCGCTTCCTACAACTATCTTGGCATGTCCGGGGATTCCGCGGTGACTGCCGCGGTTGTCGATGCGGCTCGCAAGTACGGTACCAGCGTTAGCGCATCGCGTCTGGTTAGCGGGGAGAAAGGGCTGCATGGCGAACTCGAACGGGGACTCGCCGATTGGATTGGGACCGAAGCGGCCATCGTCATGGTCGGCGGACATTCGACCAACGAAACGACGATTGGGCATCTGGTTGGTCCGGGGGATCTGATCGTGCACGATGCGCTTTCGCACAACAGCATCGTTCAAGGTGCGATTCTCTCCGGCGCCCGACGCCGCCCTTTTCCCCACAACGATTGGCAATCGCTCGAAAGCATTTTGGCCGAAGTGCGCGCCAGCTATCGCCGCATCTTGGTGGTGATCGAAGGTGTGTATAGCATGGACGGCGACTATCCCGATCTGCCGAAGTTCGTGGAAGTCAAGAATCGTTATCAGTCTTGGTTGATGGTCGATGAAGCCCATTCGATGGGAACCATGGGGGCTACCGGACGCGGGATCGGCGAACACTTTGGGGTCTCTGGGCGTGACGTCGACATTTGGATGGGAACCTTGAGCAAGTCGCTCGGCAGTTGCGGCGGCTACATCGCCGGTAGTCGAGAGTTAGTAGAGCTACTCAAGTACACCGCCCCCGGCTTCGTCTTCAGCGTCGGGCTTTCGCCTACCAACGCGGCTGCCGCGATCGCCTCACTGCAAACACTGAAGGCGCATCCCGAGCGAGTGCAAACACTTCGGGCGCGCTCCAAGCTGTTTCTGGAGCAAGCCCAGAAACGTGGCCTGAATACGGGCGACTCTCAAGATACGCCGGTCATCCCTCTGATTACGGGCAATTCGTTGCACGCGCTACTGCTCTCACGCAAAATGTTTGAAGCGGGCGTCAACGTGCAACCCATCCTCTATCCGGCCGTGGAGGAATCGGCAGCACGCTTGCGGTTCTTCGTCAACTGCACCCATTCGGAGGAGCAGATCTGGTACGCCGTCGAGAAAGCAGCTGAGGCCCTTCACGAAATCCATCCAGCCTATTTCCAGACGCCGCAGGAAGTTTAGCGTTATAGTACAGGCTGGGTGGGTGTGCACCTTGCACTAGCTTCCACCGGCGCTCCAAGGCGAGTAAACTGGAACCGAAGTATGCCTAGTGCTTTGTCAACACTAAAGATTTGGGTAAAGGGGTCAGGAGTCAATTGCCGCCAGCGGCCCTTCGGGTGCTGTGCACAATTGACTCCTGCCCCCTTTACCCGACCCAAAGATTAAGCTTTGACAGACCACTAGTCCGCAGTGCCCGGACTCCGTTCCCCTGCATCATCCCGCCACCGCAGAGTACTCTCTATGAACACGCAGCCGACCCCCAGGACATCTGACACCAAACACGAAACCAAACCGACGGCATCGCGCCGTACCTTTCTGGGCGCTGGTGCCGCGGCATCGGTGGCGATTCCAACGATGGTTCATTCGTCGCGAGCCCAAGCCCAGGAATCCCAACCACTGAAATTGGCCATCGTCGGCTGCGGTGGACGCGGAAGAGGGGCCATCAACGACTCGCTCACGATTAACGACAATATCAAACTGGTCGCCGCGGCCGACCTGTACGCCCAAAAGTGCGATGAAATGAGGCGTCTGGCCGCGAGATCCCATGCCGACAAGGTGGATGTCGCCGACGAGAAAATGTATGCCGGGCTCGATGGTTACAAAAGAGTCCTGGACGATCCAGATGTCGACGTGGTCTTATTAACGACTTCACCCGGCTTTCGCCCTTACCATATCATGGAAGCCGTCGAGGCTGGCAAACACGTCTTCGCGGAAAAACCCTCCTGTGTCGATCCAGCCGGGTACCGCGTCTGTTTGGAGGCACACCGCAAGGCGGTAGCCAGTGGAACGGCAATTGTCACCGGCACCCAATATCGGCGGCAAGTCAACTACCAAGGTGCCGTCGATCAGATTCGTAGCGGCGCGATCGGTGATATCGTCAGTGCGGTCACTCGCTATTGCTCGTCGGGAATCTGGTACAAGAACCGCAAGCCTGAGATGAGCGACACCGAGTATCAACTTAACAATTGGATGCACTTCATCTGGCTCAGTGGCGACCAGATTACCGAACAGGCTGTCCACAATATCGATGCTATGAACTGGGTCATGGACTCGCCTCCGGCAACGGCCTACGCATCCGGAGGGCGTTTCACCCGTCCGGATGATAGCGAGATGTGGGACAGCGTGTCGGTGGACTACCAATATCCTGGAAACCGCGCTGTGTCTTTCATGTGCCGCCAGATCCCCGGCAGCGAAGGCGACAACGGCAATGTCATTTACGGCACTCAGGGCACTTGTTACATCGCGGCGGGGAGTGGGGGCTCGCGCATCCTGGATCGCACGGGCAAGGAGGTTTGGTCGATGGAAGGAAGCATTGGTGCAGCCTACCAGCAAGAGCACAAGGATCTGGTCGATTCGATCCGTTCGGGCAATCCCATTGTCGAACTCAAGGACACCGCCGAGAGCTCGCTGACGGCAGTCATGGGACGCATGTCGGCCTACACCGGCCAAAAGGTGTCCTGGGAGTTTGTAACCAAGGAATCGACTCTCGACCTGTTCCCCAAAGAACTGACATGGGATGGAGAGAGGCCCGCGCCACAGCATGCCGTCCCAGGCGCTACCAAGCTGACTTAGTTGCGCGGCGGCAAGTGCCGGTGAAGAAATCGTTGCAGGCGGAAGCAGGCCCCAGCGCATGAACGCGGAACTCCTTGCGACTTGGTTCAGTCGCTTGGCACCGGACAATCAGGTCGGCAGTGCTCCTGAGAGCGATTCGGCCGGCGCTGGCGATGCCGGCCAAGCAGCTGGGGCTTCCCGGGCCGCTGGTTCCCATGCGGAGGTGCGGGACACCTTGTTGTTGTCCGTCGCCCGTCAGGCCATGGCCTGCGAATTCGAAGTGCTTCTGAATCAGCATCAACACGCAGCGGCCGCCGAACATGCCATTGAGGCTCTCAATCAGGTGGAGCAGCTCGAGAGTTTGCTCAGCGTCTATCAACCCAGAAGCGATTTGAGTTCGATCAATCGCTTCGCCTCTGAGCGCCCCATCACGGTCGCTTGGGACACCTGGAATCTACTGCAATTGGCAATCGATATCCACGACCTGACCGGCGGAACCTTTGACGTGACCGCCGGCAGCCTCTCGGAAGCCTGGGGCTTCTCGCGGCGGCAGGGACGCATGCCCTCCGAAGAGGAGGTCTCCGCGGCGTTGGCCTTGGTAGGAACGGAGTATCTGACTCTTGACGCAGCGCAGCGGTCGGTCCGACTCGAGCGTTCTGGGGTCCGGGTAAATCCCGGAGGCATCGGCAAGGGCTACGCCTTGGACCGGGCCGCTCAAGGACTGGGTGCTGCGGGCGTAGAAAACTTCATGATGCACGGTGGCCTGAGTTCGGTGGTCGCCCGCGGGAACCGCCTGCACCGAGCCACGGGCGGTGGATGGCTGGTAGCTCTCAAGCACCCTTGGCGGTTCGAAGAGCAGCTGGGGACGGTGCGCTTGAGAAATCAAGCTTTGGGAACCAGCGGCTCGGGTAAGCAGTTCTTTCACTACGGCGGCCAGCGCTACAGCCACATCATTGACCCGCGCAGCGGCTGGCCTGCTCAAACGACGATGAGCGTCACTGTCATCTGTCCCAGCTGCGCCGTCGCGGACGCTCTGGCAACGGCGCTGTTCGTCATGGGCCCGGAGCCGGCGCGCGAATTCTGCAAGCAACATCAACAATTGGCTGCTATCGTGGTGTTTGCCGATCCACGGTCAGGTAAAA
>JANQJJ010000098.1 GCA_028281725.1 Pirellulaceae bacterium
TTGCTATGTGGTTGTGTTCGATTACTAACCCCCCGCATGACAGGAGTACCGGGCCAACGTTCCCAGTCTGCCAATCGATCGTCCATGATGCAACGTGGAATGGTCTGGGACACTCGCAACGCAATGGAATCAGCCAACTTGTGTCTTGTACGTCGCGCGTAGTTCAGCTCAAGTAATCCAGTAGCAAGCATCATCAACTCCGGCTGCGCTGAAGTCTCCGATTCCGGAGCGTCGGCGGATATCTGCTGACGCGAACGACAAAACTGGACCCAATTGGCAGGGTTAAAGTATTGTTTCCCAGGATCTTTCGAGAGCCGAACAGTGGCCGCAGAATACTCTAGTGAGGGGTCGGCAAGTGACACGCGGCGCGATTCGGGCTGTTTAGTTTGCCATGGACCTAGGTACAGCAGTCGGACGCCAGATTCGTGCCTCAGCACCGGGTCGCGAATCGCGCCGGATTCGCGAAGATGCGCGCACGTTTTGCTCACCCGCTGCCAATCCAAGCATCCCGATTCTTTCCCACCGACGAGTGCAAGCATTGGAGCCTTGACACGGAAATTGTTCATGAACAGGTGGGTTTCTCCAAACTCGCTGGCGAACGTGTTTGCGATTAGCCGGAATTGCTCGGGCGTTAATTGGTACATCGGAAGCCACTGGCAGAAAATCCCGCCAGTCTTTAAAGCTCGGCGGACAGACGCGAAGTGTTCGATGCTGTAAAGCCGCGCCGTTCCGGGTTCCCAGGGCAGGAACAGGTCTCCAGTAATGATATCGAAACTGCCAGTCGTCGAAGCGATGTAGGTTCTGCCGTCACCAACCACAACGGAAGCCGAATCGCTACGGCAAATATTGTGGTTGAACTCTTGAAAGTAACTCTCGGCCGCTTTCGCGACCAGTGGTGAAATCTCAATCGACGTCACCTCCTGTACGGAGGGAACGGACAAGGCAGCCCCCGGGGTGATGCCGGTGGCCAATCCAATGCAGCCAATCTTCTGCGGACTCTCGTGGAGGACAACGGGCAGCAACACTTGACGTTCTTGGTCGTAACGGACCGAAGTTCCACCAAGCGTGTACTGATTTGCGACCAATATCGATAGGTCGCCTTGTCGACTCTTGATCACGGCAACCGTGCCCTCCCGCCCAGACTGAATATCGATCGGCACCAGGCTAGGTGGTGGGTTGACAACGGGGAGAAAAGAGTTCGCCAAGCTCATGAACAAGACAACGGAGATGGATCCGATTGCCGAAAACCGAGCGCCAAGATGGGCGGCCCGCCAACTGGGAAGCAACGAAAGGGCGAGCGCGATCGTTGCGAATGCCAAGCCAATCGTCGCCATCGATCCGTAAACACCACAAACGGGCAGCAAGACTCGATACGTCAACTCCGCACCCAACAGTCCCCCGAGACCGTTGACAGCCAACAGCAATCCCACTCGCTGTCCCGACTGCGTTGCCGAGCAGTGCCGGCCGGCAGTCGCAACGGCGAACGGAAAGACCAGCCCGGCGACCAGCCACGCGGGGCCAAGCGTCAGCAATGCCATCGCACCCAGCTTGAACATGAATGGCGTGACGCCCCCGTTATCGGCAAACCAGTTCGATCGCTGAGCGATGCCCATGAAGATCTGAGGAGCCAAAACGACAAGAGCGCCGCTGGCCGCGAGAATCAAGACGATGGTTCGTTCCCGTTTATCGGAGACGAACACCGGTTCAAATCGGGAAAACACGCCCGCCGCGATCCCCAATGAGGCGATCGCGCAAAACAGCACGGCAGCGGGAGTAAACAGCGAGATCGTCGCAACTAATTGAAACATCTGAAGAGCTGCGACCTCCAACGCCAACACGGCCATTCCGGAGAAAAACGCGAGCCCGATCGCGCCGTTGAACGCTCTTGCTGGCACCGCACTATTTTCGATGCCAGGCTCTGTTTGAAAAGGGGGCTGCCCCTCGGATGGGCGAGTCGTTTTTCCGGTGTTTTTGCCTCGCTCGGAGAGGGGCAGACCCTTTTTCAAAACCGCCGCCCCGAAAGGACCGGAACTCGACAAGCCGCATATCCGCGCATACAGCAGCAAAGCAATTCCGACCGACCCATCCACGGCCGCCGCTACTACCATCGACGCGAAGTTGCCCCACTGGGGTATGGCTACCAATACCGCGAACAAAATGCCGAAGGCGCCACCAATGGTGTTGATCGCGTACAAGTTGATGCCGGATCGACCGAGCTGTCCGCCATTGAGCCTCAATAGACCAGCCACGATCAGCGGGAACGAGAGTCCCATCATCGCCGAGGGGGGGAACACGAGGCCGAGAGTCAGCAGCGACTTGATGGCGTACCCGTTCGAACCGTGCGTTGCGTCAGCACCGATGATCGGCCAGATCCAGTCGGTCAGTTCGGAGAGATAGATGACCGGAATGACCAGCAACGGGATGCTCAGTTGCACCAGTCCAGCCAGTCGCAGCGGGTTTCGAGTGCGACCGACCAGCAGCGCGGCGATTGCTGATCCGATCGATAGCCCCAGAAAAAAGGTGCCGAAGACGCGTGCTGTCGATTCGCCGCTCGCCCCCAGCAGATCGATCAGCCGCCTGGTCCAAAGCAATTGATGCACCAGCGCCGCCATGCCGCTGAAAAACACCAAAATCCCGAAGAGAACTTCGGGACGGCGATTGCTAAGCGAGTGAGCGGTGCTGGTCATGTTTCGGTTTTAGCGATCGAGGGGCTGATCAGTCGAGGGCTGATCAAAAAGTGCTGTCAAATCTCCCATGTGTCGGAGTTTTTGTCACACCTAAGGCGGCCATCGTATCCGTTCGGCTATGCTGCCTGCCGGCCTGTCTCCGGCAGGAGCAAAGTTTGGCCGGCTAAGCAGGCTAACCGGAATCATAATCATCCGGTGTAAGCTACTTCACTCTCCCCAAGGTTAATCTGTGTAATTCGACCGCCAGACTGATGATCCCTGCCTTGGGACTCAGCCCGCAAACAGCCTGAACCGATTTTGGGATCGTCTCTTTTCTAGCCACCAAACAGATCGCACCACCGGCACAAGGTCGGTGGTGCGATCTGAAAATGGAACAGGATAGACGCGCCCCACTGGGGACACCCTACCTCAGGTCTCAGGGGCGACCTTAAGCAGCTGCCTAGGACCTGCGTCGATGACGTCTTAGCACTCCGACCATGCCCAAGGATACCAGTGCGGCAAGACTCCCGGGCTCAGGTACGACGTTGAAAGTGAAGACCGCCGTATCGGTTACAGTTCCGGTCCCTGTCAGATTCCCTGACGCGGTGAACTCAACTTCATACACTCCTAGCTCACTGAAACCAAAGTTGAAGTGGTCGTGACCATTAAGCGCCAGTGAAAAGGAATCCGATCCATCAATCCCATCGCTGCTGTCCAAAAGAGCTGAAGCCCCACCTTGCCAAAGAGCAAAATCGCCGGGTGCGGTGAGACCTGTCAAGCTCAGATTCATCGTAGTGAAGCCGGCGACGTCGAGTTCTTCGGTAGCGATTCCCACGAAAGGCAAGCCAAGTGCATCGGCGCCTTCCGGCCCACCGTTGACCTGAGGTAGCCTATAATAAGTGTCCCCAAGGCTCATTCCGAGGTACCCAAAAAACGCATCCCCTGCGTCTGCTGTTCTCACTGACGTGCCGCCGACGAGAACGGTTACCTCATCCGGCTCAAACTCCACATCCAAAGGACCGACGCCGTTGAGGCCGTCCTCGAAGTGATAGTGGAGCTCAAGCTCTCCACTTTCGTAGGCGATACCGATGTCACCATGCTCCTCAAACCACACCTCTGTTGCCGATGCATTGCTGGCGAGCAGGCACAGTATGCCAACGCAGCAAACGCGGCTTGCTCCTGTTGTGAAACTCATCTTCTACTCCCTAAGGTAAATCTGGGAAAACACTCAAACTGGCCGCTACTGAACAACTCTCACCATGGCGGCCGCGCAGAGCGAGAGCTTTACTAACCGACTTCTATTGTTCTGGCGCCGACGACGTTCGCCCTACTGACGACAGGTTGCGTCCGGGGCAATACTCGCCTGACTTTAAGAGGAAGATTCGGAATAGGCAGAATATATCACTTCGCCGCCTTAATGCAACCCGATTGCAAAAACAGACGATTTGCACTCGGCCAAGTCCTTCTCCATCCCATTGGTTCCAACGCACAAGTCCTTTCGCGGACTGTCATTGAGGCAGGAACAAGCTCCGATTCGGCAGGCCATCGAGGGGTGTGCAGCGATGGGGAAATCTCCAAGACGCGTATCTCATCCAGTCTCATCCAGCATGGACTGCCGGATTAGAGCAAAGTGGATTCATGCGGCATGCCGATAACGGATTTAGATACCCAAAACGGTGCTTGCCGGTCGGAACAGGAAAAATGCGGTCTTTAGTATTCGGTTCTATGGCATGTGCCACACTCTCTCTGTGCATGGCAACGGCCGGGTGTAGTATCCCTCATAAGCACAATTCGGCGAGAATTGGGACACAGTGCGTCGATCGGTCTACTGGCTACTACGAGACCTTCTGGCGAAAACTGACTCCTGCCAATTGCCGACCTGTGAAGCCACACTATCCGACTAAGGACTTCAATCTCGGTTTGAGCACGACGCCCAGCAACTTCAAGGTCGCCGAGCCGCTCAACCTGGAACCCAATCCGCCCCAGCTAAACGTGAAACCCAGCTCACCCGAGGAACTGCCACCGACAGGGTCGAAAAGGGCCGTGCATTTAGAACCTGGAACCGCCGGCCGCTAGCAAGAGGCCACGCAAGACGTTCGCAATTGCCATTGCGCGGAGAATTGGTCACGAAGGTAGATTTTCCTTACAGTCGTTGCAGCGCCCACGCAAGAGGATTTCGACGACCTCGCCCACTTTGCTGGTCTCACGAGAGCTTCCAGCAGTCAATTTAACGTCGTTCAGGCATGAAACGGCCCCACAGACCGTGCAAAGAAAGTGCGGATGGGACTCCGAAGCGATTCCACCAGGAGGAATCTCCTCAAAGCGGTAGACGTGATCGCCCAACTCCGTACGACGAAGCAAGCC
>JANQJJ010000129.1 GCA_028281725.1 Pirellulaceae bacterium
TACCCGTCCTGTCTGCACGGCACACGCATGAAGAGCTCAACGACATACCGATCGTTGACAAAAGCACCCTCGTTCTCATGGCCAACAATGAGATCATGATGGATCTCATGGAGGCGGGAGAAATGCAGCGGGCCAAGGACGTCGTTGCCTGGTATCTCGGGGCGGCGAAGGCCTACGGCGTCAAAGCGGTCAATCCCGGTGGTGTCACCGCTTGGAAATGGGGCAAAGACGCGAAAGAGTTGACAAGTCCGATCCCCGGCTATGACAAGCTGACGCCGGGCGACATCGTAACCAATCTATCCCGGATCGTCGATGAGCTTGGTCTGCCTCACCCCATGCATCTCCATTGCAACAACTTGGGTGCTCCGGGCAATATCACCACGACGCTCGAAACCATGAAACACTTGGAGGGTCGGCGTGTCCACATGGCCCACCTGCAGTATCACGCTTACGGTGGCGACGACTGGGATACGATGTGCAGTGCCGCAGCGGAATTGGCCGAGTACTTCAATGCGCATCCCAACATGACCACCGATGCGGGTGCCGTGCTGTTCGGCGACACGGTGACCATCACCGCTGACGGACCTTGGCAACACTTGCTGTACAAATTGACGGGCCGGAAGTGGGGCAACCTGGATGTCGAGAATGAAACCGGTTGCGGCATTGTGCCTTATACATACAAGCCGACCAATCTGGTGAACGCCGTGCAGTGGGCCGTCGGACTGGAACTGCTGCTGCTGATTAAGGATCCCTGGCGGGTGTTCCTTTCAACCGATCATCCCAACGGTGCCTGCTTCTGGCGCTACCCCGAAATCATTCATCTCCTGATGTCCGCTGACTTTCGTAGCGAGTGTATGAGGCGGCTGCCGGCCAAAATCAAAGGGCGCATCACGCTGCCAGAGCTCACGCGAGAGTACACGCTGTACGAGATCGCCACCATCACCTCAGCGGGGCCGGCTCGCGCTTTGGGCCTGTCGCAAAAAGGAAATTTGGCCGTAGGCAAAGACGCCGACTTGGTAATCTACGACCAGGATAACGACATCCAACGAATGTTTGGTCACCCGCGGTACGTTATCAAGGGCGGAGAGATCGTGATTGAAGATGGTGATATCCGGGCAACACCGGAGGGACGCGAGTTCCTGGTCCAACCCGATTACGATCCAGCCACCGAAGACTTCCTGCGGCCACGATTCGAAGATTGCTACACCATGTCGTTCGAAAACTACCCGGTCGAAATGCAGCGGATCGAACAACCTGAAATCCAAGAGTGCCTCGAAATCGAATGAGCATCATCAAGCTGACGCTAAAGGAACAGCCGACCGTACCGCTTGAGGCGGAAGTCATCTCACCGGACACACTCGCCACACTTTCGCATCAGGAAATTTGTGCGCGCCCCATCTACCATGGCAAGCGGCCATGCCGCGTGGATGATTTTTTTGATGTCGAAGGAGAACGTAGCGAAACTCTGCACCTCACAGGCAACCTGCATAAGGTTCGTTGGATCGGTCGAGCCATGTCGCGCGGCTCGATCCAGGTGAGCGGCAATGTGGGCATGCACTTAGGCGCGCAGATGACCGGTGGCTCAATCGCCGTCAGCGGAGACGCCAGCGACTGGGTGGGTGCTGAAATGCAGGGAGGCACGATCCAGGTAAATGGGAACGCGGGTGGGCAAATCGGCGGCGGTTATCGCGGCAGTCTCTCCGGCATGAACCAGGGAACCATTGTCATCGGAGGCACGGCCGGGCTCGAAGTCGGTCTCCGAATGCGACGCGGCACGATCGTGATCGGCGGCCTAGTCAGGGACTTTGCCGGTCTTCAGATGAAAGGCGGAACGATCGTGATGCTTGGCGGAGCTGAAATCCGCACCGGTGCCTGGATGCGACGCGGCACCATCATTTCACTTAAGCCGATTCAAATGATGCCGACCTTCCACTACACCAGCCACTACAATCCAACGTTTATGAACGTTTATGCGCGACATCTCGCCACGTTCGGTGTGGAACTCCCATGCGATTCCCGTCAGGGTTCGTACGCTCGGTACTCCGGCGATGTGTCCGTTCCGGGCAGCGGCGAGATCCTGGTGTGGAATCCCAGTCAATCAGCCTAAGCGGCACCTCTCCCTCAGGTCAGTCGTCCCAGGCAGGCGGTTTTCGCGACCGACCGGTCATGCCACCCCACCTGTGCGTAGCGATTGCTCTGGCACCTCATTCCCATCCAGCCGGTGGTTGTCCTATTCTAACCAGATTGATAGCAAGTCGCTGCAGAGGGGTTCGCTGTCAACTCTGCAGGCGTGTGCAGATTAGCACGGCGAGCTTTCGGCACAAGCTTCCGGGGACACCGGACGCATGTTAACATTTTGTGATAGCTAACCACCATGAAAACGATTCGATAAAATTCTCTGAAATCTTGTTGACTTGCCTTGCTCGACCGGTAGAATCGGGGGCGTCGGTGTCACTGAATTGCCTTGAATCTCGGTGACACGACCGCTTGTTTATTATTTTACTTTCGGATTTGTCCCCCGTTTCATGTCCGTTTAGAAATTGCTCCTGGTTCGACCCCGAGGTTTTGAGTTAAGCACTTCCGAGTGCGCCGCGTCGTTCGTTGCTGCGCCGTTACATGGATGCTTGTGTTTGCTCGGTGTTCGCAGTTTGTCGGTGTTGCCCGATTTGTCCACTGGTTTTGAGGTGGTTGCATGGCCTGGTTGCGAAGTCGTTGGATCTTGCCTGCGCTGATGGTGCTGCAAGCCAGTTTGTTGGGTACGAGCGCGCGGGTGCATAGCCCGACATGGGATGAGCCGGCACACCTGGTTGCGGGCCTGTCGCACTGGCAGTTCGGCCGATTCGATCTGTACTGTGTTAATCCACCGCTGGTGAGAATACTGGCCACCGCACCCATTCACTTCTGGGCCGCCCCCGACGTCGATTGGTCTTACTACTCGGCAGATCCGGTCCACCGCAGCGAGATCGCGCTGGGACGAGCCTTCGTCGAAGAGCATGGGGTCACCGCATTCGAT
>JANQJJ010000130.1 GCA_028281725.1 Pirellulaceae bacterium
CTTTCGTCGAAGATTTGGGTAAAGGGGTCAGGAGTCAATTGTGCACAGCACCCGAAGGGCCGCTGGCGGCAATTGACTCCTGCCCCCTTTACCCGACTCAAAGATTAAGCTTTGACAGACCACTAGCCAGCACCGGCCGCATCGCTTGGGGACCACTTCGCGGCGGACGACTGGTCTCGCGGCGACTTCGGTCAGTCTAGAACGCATATCGGTCAGGTGCCGCGTCGCCCTTGCTCGATTGAGCAACGATGTCGCTGCTGGGAAGACACGTCACGGGCCCGCGCGACTCGCACTACAGCGGACGTCCCGGTCGTTTGGGACCGCCCGAGGCAGCGGCTTCGATGCCCTCGCATCAGCGCTAACTCTAACCCGCAGCGTCAGCGCGGCAAAGACTTGTAACAACACATAGCGCCTAAGCGCTAAACGCATAGCCGAGCGAGCGGGATTCTTGCATGCTGAGCCCAGCTTTCACTGCCCGAAAGGTCGCAACCAATGGAAGTAGACCAACTGCTAAACTTCTTGAAAGTCGCCGAGCTGGAGAACTTCACCCGAGCAGCGGAGGAACTCGGACTCTCGCAACCAGCGATTAGCCGTTCGGTTCAGAAGCTCGAAGACGAAATTGGCCAACCGCTTTTCGAGCGGCAGTCGCGAAAGGTCCTGCTGACCGACGCAGGCAAATTGCTACTCGGTCGGGCGCGGCAAATCGTGGCCATCATCGAAGACACGAAAAATGAGATATCCGACGATGGGCAATCGGGACGGCTGCGCATCGCTGCGATTCCAACAGTTGCCCCCTACTTTTTGCCAGGGCTGTTGCGAGAGTTCTCAACCGCATTCCCCGCGGCCCTGGTGACCGTTCAGGAAGACACGACTGACAATCTGCTCAAACGTCTCGCCCAAGGCGAGGTGGACTTGGGCATATTGGCGCTCCCGATCCCTGCCAAGTACCTGGAGGTGGAGGAGCTGTTTCGCGAAGAGTTGCTACTGGTTCTCGCTAGCGATCATCCGCTCAGCCAAAAAGGACAGATCCGACTTGCGGACGTCAGGCCCCCGCCGTTCGTATTGCTGGACGAAGCGCATTGTCTGGCAGACAGCATTGTTTCCTTCTGCCGGCAACGTTCGTTCCATCCGGTCACGATGGAACGAACCAGTCAATTGGCAACGGTGCAAGAACTGGTAGCACTCGATCACGGCGTCTCCATGATTCCAGCGATGGCCAAAGTGCTCGATGCGAGCGATCGCAGAATCTACCGATCGCTGGCCGGCCCAAAGCCCACACGCTCCATCGCCGCCGTTTGGAACCCCTATCGATTTCAAAGCAAGTTGCTTCAAGCGTTTCGAGAACACCTTCGCTCCTATGCTGAATCTTTCAGCCGGAGCCTGAGCTAGAGGTGCTTCCAGGGCCAATCGGCCGGAAGGGCGCAGGCCACGGCCAGGGCGATGAAGGCAATCCAGGCTGCCAAAGCCAAAGAGATCCACTCGGTGGCCTTGCCCGTCTTCTGGAAATGCGCGACACGATGGGGAACCATCCAAGCAACCCAGTTTAGAATCAGGAGAGAAAAGGCAAACAGCCTGATGATCCCTTGTTGGGTCACGGAGTTCCCGGGATCCAATGGCGACACAATCACCGCCGTACACACCAGAAACTCGACTATCCAGAAGGCTAGTGCCAGCCTGGCAAGCGTAGACCAACCGACGCGATTCCCGTCCTTGGGATTGAGTGCATCGGGCGCACTAAGAAAGGTCAGTTCGACGCTACAGACCAGGACGACCGCCCCCATCATCACCGAGGCCAGCATGTGGACAATCGCTGGCAACGGGTTGGACGTGTTTTGCAACGCCGCATCCCCAGCGATCAGGGCGTAAGAAGTCAGCAAGACTCCCAAGGCCGCACTCAGCAGACCGACCCCGCCGGCGCGGCCCATCGATTCCGCCGTCCCGACGGCAAGACCTCTGGAAGTCTTCGTGGAACCGCTTTTCCGTCGCGGCGGATCCTGCCGTCGCGATTCGTCGTGCAGCTGGGTGGGTGTGGTCCGCAGCCAAAGTCGGACTGCCGCCAACAAAGCGACTCCTCCCAGGGCGGTACTCAACCACCAAGCCACCTCGCTGCGCCCGGTGGAACGGTCGGCAAACCGGACTGCGTTAGGGACGAGCGGTGAAGACGATGCGGCGGTTGCCGCTCGCAGACTCGTGAGCGTGACCAGGAGAGAGAGCAGCAGCAGTAACGGCGTCACCGATTTGCGGCGATCCGTCAGCCCCAGAAAGAGCATCGCGGCCCACCCTGCCAATGCCGCCTTGAGGGATAAAGCGGTAACACCGGCAGAGAGGGTTGCGTCTGGAATCATTTCGTATTGCCTACGATCAGTCCAAGTATTTCGGCGCGAGAGGAGAGATTTTCGCGGAAGACACCGCGCATGGCAGACGTCAAGCACATGCTACCGGGCTTCCGGACACCTCGAATTGTCATGCATGAATGCGATGCTTCCAAGACCACAGCGACCCCGCGCGCGCTCAGTTCTCCTTCGACCAAATCGGCGATCTCTTCGGTCATTCTCTCTTGAACTTGAGGGCGTCTTGCCACCTCCTCGACGACCCGGGCCAGCTTGCTGAGGCCGACCACTTTTCCGTTCGGCAAATATCCGACATGAGCCTGCCCGGTGAACGGTAAAAGATGATGCTCGCACATGCTTGAGAACGCAATATCTTTAATGAGCACCACTTCGTCGTACTTCTCCGAGAACACCTTTTGCAAGTGGATTTTTGGGTCTTTGCGGAGTCCCGAGAACATTTCGGCATACATTCGAGCAACGCGGGCTGGAGTCTCCCTCAGCCCCTCGCGATTCGGATCCTCCCCCACGGCGGACAGGATTTCCCGAACCGCCCCTTCGATACGGGCATGATCTACTTGAAAAGTTTCTACACTGGAGTCTGACATGAAATTCTGAATCTGATTGGGAGGATGAATCACCATTTTGCCGACGAGGAATCATAGACGACCGGCAAGATCGTTGTTCGGGGAGGGGATGCTAACTCGTCGTCCAGGCAGGCAGAGGAGCCTCAAACGTCGCTCGCAGCTTGGTGTCCGGATGCACCAGCGTGAGGCTGGCCGCATGCAGGCACATCGGCCGCTGGCCGACCGACAGCGTCTGCACCAGACCGTGTTGGTGGTCGGGCAAATAGAGAGGATCACCTACGACACTGTGCCCCAGGTGCCAAAGATGGACCCGGATTTGATTGGTCCGCCCTGTGATCGGGATCGCACTGATCAGTGCCGTCTGATCCGGGAACAGCTGGAGCACCTTCAGCTCCGTGCAAGCCACCTGCCCATCGCTGTCCACCACGCGCGCGCCGACTTCAGCCGGATGCGGGCTAATGGAAGCCTCACACCGAATCTGCTGCCAAGCGGGGTGCCCGTGAACACGAGCGACATACCGCTTGTCGACCTGATGGTTGGAGAACTGCGGCTGAACGAATTTCGCGGGATGGTATTTGCGGCACAGCAAGACAACACCGGTCGTGTTAGCGTCCAGCCGATGAGCCACTCGCAGCTTTTCGTTGGGGTAGGCCTGGCCCAGGATGTAGGAGAGTGTATTCCGGTTAAAACGTCCGCTGGGATGAACCGGCAAGGGAGCGGGTTTGTCGACGACGACCAGACTCTGATCTTCGTGCAGCAAGATCACATCGGGATTGATTTCAGGTTCGACGGTGTCGGGCATATGATGCTCGAAACCTTGCCCCTCTTTGACCCGCAGATCCGCCGAGACCGCACGTCGCTGAAACGTGATGCGCTCCTCCCCGAGCCACTGACTCCATTGGTCGCGGCCGGTCGATGGGTGCCAGGCGTGAAGAAAGTCGATCAGTGGCATACCGGACAGTCGCCTGGGAACGAATATCTCGCGGATGTTGTCGTAAGGCTGCATGCCGGGTTGCTCGGCACCGACAGCTCGGATCCGCTGTTGCCGCTCAGCAAGCTGCTGGCGATGCGATTCCTCTGGATCTTGGTAACAATTGGGGCAGTGTTTTCCCATGAGAAACCGATCTGAGCTGACATCTTCCGGCGAAAGCACTGCCTGGCAGGCAAAGCAGAGTAAATCGCCGGTCGGCTTTAAATCAGAATCCAAGGCAACTCGCCCATCAAATACAAAGCACGATCCATCGTAGTGCTCGCCGCCGCATTCCTCGAAGTACTTGAGTATGCCACCGTCGAGTTGGTAGACTTCGCTGAATCCAGCCTGTTCCATCAGTGGCCCGGCTTTTTCACAGCGAATGCCTCCGGTACAAAACATCACGATCGGCTGATCGTTGGCCGGTTGGGAAAACTGCTCGATGGCCCTGGGGAAATCGCGGAAGTGCCCGATATGGAGCTGCTCGGCCCCACGAAACGTCCCCAATTCCACTTCATAATCGTTCCGCACGTCCAGCATACGAATCGGACGCCCCTCATCGAGCCATTTCCGCAGTTGTTTGGCGGGGAGCTTGGGTGAAGTCCTCTCTTGCGGACGAATCGACTCCACTCCAAAAGCAATAATCTCCCGCTTGAGGCGAACCAGCATGCGGCGAAACGGTTGCTTGCCAGAGTAGCTGTCCTTGGTTTCTAGATCGGCGAATACGGGGTCTTTACGCAAAGTGTCGATGAAATTTCGCACAGCGCCCGGAATTCCCGCAATAAACAGGTTGATGCCTTCGGGACTGAGCAAAATGGTCCCTCGCAAATCCCCCTCGGCGCACAGTCGCTGGAGCTCGGCACGCCGCTCAGGCAGAGAATCGAGAGTCACGAACTGATACGCGGCTACATTGAGAATGGAGGTTTCGACAGGTGCAACTGCCCCGGGATTTTTCATACTTGGCAAGGAATTCGGTTCACTAACTACGGAAGACGGAGTCCGTCGACGCTATGACGTACGGCGGACCCGATTCGCTGGAGCGCAGCGGCAGGTCGTGGGCATCGACCGGTTGGCCGCAGCCTGTCCGGCCCCCCGACAGGGCAACGCCAGTACCAACGCGGTTCGGAGCCTCAATTGTGACAACTCCGGAGACAAAACTACAGTCCCAAATACCTAGGATTGAGACTCAACCAAGCAAATACTGGATTTTTGTCTAGTAGTTTCTGGAGAAGTTTTACATTCTCAAGACAAATGGAAGGGCCTTTTGCTTTGCTGAAATGCTACCAATCCCGTAAGATAGAACACTCTACTGCGGCAGGATCACGCCCACTGTCCCGACCTAAGATGACCTGAAGTGGTATTGGATAGCGACTGGAGATACGATCGCGACATGACTCATCGACGCACAAATAAGGATAGCGGTCGCGGCAACCCTGGTCGATTTGGACGGTTGCGCCTCGTCCTGGAACCCCTCGAGGCACGCCGGTTGCTCGCCGGCATTCATGTCTCTGTTTACGTCGATCACAACGGTTCCAGAGGATACGAGCCCGCGGCAGATGCCCCCGCATCGCAACGATTGGTATACATTGATGTCGACGAAAGCGGTTCCTATGACCGTGACGAACCGATCGCGGTCACGGATGATGACGGCGAGGCATTTTTTGACGGACTCGCCGCAGGGGACTACTCCGTCGGTCTAATCACCAATTTCAACTCACAGCGCCAGGTGGAGCCTGCGGGGATCGCCTCCCTGGCGACCGAGGTGTCGACCGTCGGCGGCGAGACGTTTCTCGCCAACTCGGATGCATCGCGCGTGTGGTCGGTCGGCCCATCCGGCACGGCCACCCCCATCGTCGGTAGCACGCTGACGACCGACGAGTCAGTTGAGCTTGGTGGACGACTGGTCGCGTCCGCAAGCCAAACCGAGGACTTCGCGTGGGCATTGATCGAGTTAGAAAGCGGCGAGCAGCGATTGATCGAGTTCGATCTCTCCACCGGCTATTTCCAGTCCGATGGAATTCAAGGCCTCAACCCGGATGAATCCATTTCAGGTTTCACGGTAGCCGGCTCGCAAACATTCGTTTTGTTAGATACGCCGCACGGTTCCGCTGTAGGCCGGCTGCATCTGTCCGAAAGCGGTCCGGTGGTGGAGCAGCGGTCGACGGTCCAGGCAAGCGACGTGGGCGGCAGTCCGGTAGCCCAACGTTTGGCAGTCGTCGGGCCGGACGGTTCTGGTGGAAGCACGGTTACTCTGCTCGATTCCCAACTGGACGAACTGTCTGCACTGAATATCAGCGGAGTGGCGGAATCGATCGAGTTTTCTGGCGATGGCCAAAGATTATTTACATCGATGGCCGGAGGAGGTATCCAGGTTATTCAGCTGGAAAACAGCCTGCTTTCGCTAGCTGCTGTGCTGAGTGAGGCGACGACCCCCATCGCTGCTTCTTCGATTGATGGACGGATCGTGACAGGTGGTACCAGCGACCGCAGCGAGTTGATCGTCTGGGACAGTAACGTATGGCTGCCGATCGGTCGCAGCAAGTTGCCATCGGGCACCGAACTGAGTTCGCGTTCTCGTCTCAGCGTCGATCGACTCGGCGACTCGGTAACGGCGTTTCACGATTCCGGCGTTCACTCGGCGTCCTTGGCCGTCGCCTCGACGCGACGCGTCACCGTCGGAGCGTCCCCTAACAGGTCCGAGGTTCGGCTGGGCGTTCGAACGCAGGGGACCAATTCGGCACCCGTCGTTTCAGACCCCGGTCCTCGAACGACTGCCGAAGATACCGTGGACCAATTCGACCCGCAAACGTCGGCGGGTATTAGCGATCCCGATGGCGATACCCTGTGGTTTACCCTGGCAACGCCCGCTCAACACGGCAAGATTCAGTTTGCCGCCGACGGATCCTGGTCCTATCAGCCAGACGAAGACTATCACGGACCGGACTCGGCAATCGTGGCCGTCCATGACGGCCAGTCGTCTACGGAATTGGTAATCGAATGGCAAGTCACGCCAGTCAATGATCCGCCGGTAGCTATTTCGGTCGATGTCGGCACGATCCCCGAAGACGCCCAGGCCGGTAGTGGAGTGGGATTTGTATCGGTCGTCGATGCCGACCACGACGCTAGCTTTCGAGTGACCACTTCGGATCCACGATTTACCGTCGAGAACGGGCGTGTTTATCTGGCTGGCGGAGAACTGGACTTCGAATCTGAGGAAAGCATTGTCGTCCAGGTGTTGGCAACGGACACTACGGATGATTCGATCTTCATTTCAACCGAGGCTACGCTATCGATCGGTGACGTCAACGAACCTCCCACCGCCGTCCGGTTGGAGACCAACGAGGTTTCTGAGAATGTCGCCGGAGCGACGGTCGGAACCATCATCGTCGATGACCCGGATGCCAACAGCCAATATGAATTCGTCGTATCCGATCCGCGATTCGTAGTGGATGGCAATCTACTGAAATTGGTTGCAGATGAGTCGGTCGATTTTGAATCCGAGCCCGAGATCGGGCTAACCATCACGGCTCGCGACCAAAGCGGTAGCAATGACCAGATAGTGGGGACTGCCACGCTATCGGTCGTCAACCAGAACGACCCGCCGAAGGGCATCGTGCTTACTCGTCTGCAAGTAACCGAGTACACAAGCGGGGCGATCGTCGGCGACGTTTCCGTCACCGACCCGGACCGAGACATGTACGACTACATTGTTTCGGACGACCGGTTTGAGGTGAACTCTGGCACGCTGAAACTACGCGACAGTGTCGAATTAGAGATGGCCACCGAACCGAGCGTCACCCTGACGGTAACTGCGGTCGGTCAATTCACCAATGATCGAACGTCGGCCACCTTCAAGATCCAGGTCGTCCCCATCTCAACGCCTCACCAGAACCCGCTTGACCCACATGATGTCAATGGAGACGGGCAGGTAACCCCTCTGGATGTACTGATTCTGATCAACGAACTCAATGAGTATGGCTCGCATCCGGTTCCACCCGATGGTGGAGGAAGCGGGGAACCCCCACCGATCAGACGTGACGTCAATGGCGATGGAATTATCTCGCCTCTGGATGTGCTGATCATTATTAATGAACTCAACTATCGGGCTACGCTACGCGGCGAAGGCGAGTCGCTGGTTACCCAGCCGCCGCAATCCGATATCGCCGGCGACGATGTCGCTGGCTACGGTGTGGTTGCGTTTGATGACGCGGCCGAGCGTCGGAAAAGGGAGACCAGCATTGATGCTGAATTGGAAGTGCTGCTGGAGCAACTCTCTCGAGAACGGCTTAGCGAAGACTAAACCGGGGCTCGGTTCAGCCGGTGCGTCGCCCTCGCTCGATTGAGCCACGATTTCATTTCGCCCGCTGTTGGTGGCTCTATCCCCAGCTCCACTCCCTCTGCGTTCTCCCGCATGAGGTGACTCGAAGCGGCCCGGCTCAGATGGTAGCGCACTGAACTTGTCAGGAACGGCTCGGTGGGCTATTTCTATCCCCATAACTTTTGGAGTTGCGTTTGGATCAAGAGTGAAACTACGGTGCGGAAGATCAGCGCCCTGTAACCGCGGTGCGAAACGCCTGCTGGACCAGCTTCCCGGCAATTCTGGCTACCCCCCGATTTCCCGCCCGAACCCAAGGAGTGACCATGTTTCAAAAAACAAGCACATTGCTAGCACTGGCGTATTGCCTGAGCAGTACGATCCCGGCCCATGGGCAGGCAGCCCAGACCGTATCCACACGGGCGGCCAGCAAGGATAACCGAATCTATGTGGCGTTTCGAATGCGGAATTGGAAGGCCAAACATATCCACGATGCCAGCCAAGCGAAAACACATGCCGATACACTCAGGCAACTCGGCTGCGAAGTGAAAGTCGCTCAGCACAACGGGCATACGGATGTACAGTGCCGTACCTCCGTGTGGAAATCGATGGTGCTGGACCTGCCCGACCAGGCCGATCAGTGGCAGAAGTGGCTCCAGGATGCAGGCTTCGAAACGCTTCACGGGCACTTGGCTCCGACCGGGATGCCGGCGACATCGTCTGGTGGCAATCAGCCCCACAGGGAAATCGTCAACTATCGTTTGACAAATTGGAAAACTCAGCACATCCACAAAGAACAGGAGGCAGGACAACTGCTGACCCTTTACCGCGCTCTTGGCTGTCAAACGCAATCGGCTCAACACGCAGGCCACATCGACATCAAGATCCATTGTCCTCAGTGGATGGAGCTTGAACTTCCCTCGCATGCGACAGCTCACCGGTGGCAGACCTTCCTGAACAAGGCAGGTTTTGAGACCCAGCATTCGCACTAGCCCAATTGATCCGCCTCGGTTCCGCCGGGTGCGTGGCGGTAGCTCCGGCGCAATCGAGCACCTTTGCCGAGCAAACGCACCTGGGCGGCTCACGCCTCAGATCCGTCCCAGCGGAGCGAGGGCAGGGGACTGGTCAACGGACAGGCGGCGGCAGCGAGGAAACGACGTCGGGCACCACCGATGGTGCCCTTCCCAGGTGCTATCGGGCGGGTGCATTTCAGGCCTTGTTGGCTTGACGTGACGCGGATAGACTACTGAACTTCGTTATAAATCCCAGGCGGTAGCAGCCTGCTGACTCACTTTAGTCGGCCGATGAGCAGTGATCGGTGCATCTCCGATCGAGCAAGGCCTACGGGAACGCGCAGCGACCAACCCATCCATAAATTTCAAAATCCAGCAGGCTATTAGATCTCGCAATTGGTTAAGTGGTACATCGTTCGCGCTCGATTGAGCAACGATTTTGTAGATTGCACTCGCCACGGGCCCATGCGGCTCACACTAGCCCCCACAATAGAGAATTCGCTCCGGAGAGACTCAAAATGCCCAAGATGAAAACACACAAGGCGACGAAGAAGCGATTTCGCTTAACCGCCTCCGGCAAGGCAAAGCACCGGGGAGCGGGGACTAGCCACTTAGCCGTCCGCATGAGTTCCAAACGTCGTCGGAATCTACGGGGTACACGGGTACTTGCCAAAGCCTCCACTCGACAGGTTCAAGACTGTCTCAGACACAACAGTTACTGACTTCGAGCGGGTTTAGATCAAAGTATCTGGGTACAACGCTTGACCGTACGCGGAATCACCCGCCCCGCACCAGATGGCTCGACCATCCATCCAGACGGCAAGGACCTGAGGTACTAGTCAGAAAAGAGTCGTTCCCATGAGGACACGTAAGGGCGCCGCGCGGCGCCAAGCCAACAAGCGTCTGCTCAAGAGAGCACGCGGCTATGTCGGCGGCCGCAGAAAGCTTCTGCGGACCGCCAAGGAAACCCTGGTTCGCGCCGGTGCGTTTGCCTACCGAGACCGTCGCGTTCGCAAACGCGAATTCCGTCGGCTCTGGATCACTCGGATTAGCGCCGCGTGCGAACAACACGGCTTGCGTTACAGCCAGTTTATTCACGGCTTGAACAAGGCCGAAATTGGCCTGGATCGAAAGCAGTTGTCCGAGATGGCAATTAATGATCCGGCCGGATTCCAAGTGGTCGTGGAGCAAGTCAAGGCAGCCTTAGCCGCGTAGGCCCCCCCAATCTTTCAAGAGATCGATTGTTCGGCAAATTCTTTAAGCGGCGCCCGGGTTCACTTCCGTCGCCGCTTTTTTGTTTCGCCACCATCGATTCTCGCAACCATAGAAAAACATCTGGCGTTCTAATGGCGCCGCTGGACTCACCTTGGATGAAAGTGACATGGCTATGGAACTGGAAGAGTTCCTGAGCACGCTCGAAAAACTGGCCGATCAGGCTGAGCAAACATTCGCGGCTGCTGCAGATGCGGACCATTTTGAGGCGGCGCGTGTGCAGTATGTCGGAGCCCGTAGCGGCCAGATGAAAACCCTGCAAAAACAGCTCGGGGCGCTGCCTAAAGAGGCTAAGCCGGTCGGCGGTAAGAAACTCAACGAAGCCAAAAGTCGTATCCAAGCGGCTATGGAAACCGCCGGTGACCGCCTTAAGCCGTCGACGGCCGGGAAGCAATCGGGCATCGTGCTCGATCCGACCCTGCCCGGTACTCGTCGTCACCTGGGACGTACCCACCCGATCACCCAAACCATTGAACATCTCAAGGAAATTATGGGCCGGCTTGGATTTGCCGTCGTGGAAGGCCCTGAAGTGGAAGACACCTGGCACAACTTCGTGGCGCTGAACATCCCCGAGGATCATCCAGCCCGCGATCCCCTGGACAACTTCTATCTCAGCGTCGCCGGACAATCCGCTGTTGACGTTTCAGCCCACGAAGCCCAATTGCTGCGCAGTCAAACCAGTACGGTGCAAATCCGAATCATGGAGAATAAGGCTCCGCCGGTGCGCATCATTTCGCTTGGACGTGTCTACCGCCCAGACCCGCCGGACCGCACCCACTTTCCCGTGTTCCATCAGATGGAAGGGTTGTGGATCGATACCGACGTCAACATGGCACAGCTCAAGAGCGTGCTCACGCTATTCGCGACCAGTTACCTGGGAGAAGATGTGTCGATCCGATTTCGGCCCAGCTTCTTCCCTTTCACCGAGCCCAGCGTCGAGGCGGACTTTCTGTGGAACGGCGAGTGGGTCGAATTCGGCGGTGCCGGAATGGTCGATCCCCACGTCTTGACCGCAGTCGGTTACGATCCCGAGACGGTATCCGGCTTCGCCTTCGGCTTGGGGGTAGAGCGTCTGTGTATGGGCCGGCATGGCGTCGGAGATATTCGTGACTTGTGGCGAAACGACTTGCGATTCCTGCACCAGTTCTAACAGACCGAGCTTACTTACCAGGGCGGAACCGAAAGAGTTCCAAGTTTCACGAAATTGTCAGGGCGGTTGAGCCATGCTTGTTTGTTGGGAGTGGTTGTCACAGTATGTCGATCTCACGGTAGATGATCGTGAGTTGGCACTTCGACTGGCCATGTCTGGATTGAATCATGAATCCACCGAACAAGTCGGTACCGATACGGTGATCGATTTGGAAGTCACCAGCAACCGGGGCGATTGCCTGGGACATATCGGCGTGGCACGCGAAGCGGCCGTATTGCTCGGCTCCGATCTGAAGATTCCCACACCCCAGCCTCCGGTATCCGCGGAGCAGGCTTCGAGTTTACTGAGTGTGAACAATCAATTCGTTGACGCTTGCCCGCGATACACCGCTCGAATCGTGCGCGGTGTGAAGATTGGCCCCAGCCCAGATTGGCTGGTGCGACGGCTCGCCGCGATTGGTGTCACTTCGATCAACAACGTGGTCGACGTCACCAACTATGTCATGTTCGAATGTGGCCAGCCTTTACATGCGTTTGATCTGGCCCATATTCGTGGTGGCAGGATTACGGTTCGTCCGGCCGAGGACAAAGAACCATTCCTGGCGATTGATCACCATACGTACGAACTCGATAGCAAGATGGTTGTCATCGCGGACGCCGAGCGCGCGGTGGCACTCGGCGGTGTGATGGGAGGTGCCGAAAGCGAAGTCTCCGAGGCGACTACGGATCTCTTGATTGAAGCTGCCGCGTTTACTCCCCTGGCAATCCGCCGAACCGCTCGCAAGCTCAAGCTGCACAGCCCCTCTTCATACCGCTTTGAACGCCGCCCCGATCCAGGCGGATTGGACTGGGCCAGCCTGCGGTGCTGCGAACTGATTCTGGAAATCGCAGGCGGGTCGTTGTGCGATGAAGTCGTCGATTGCGGGGACGCGCCGGCACCACGCGAACCAATCACTTTTCGTCTCAACCAGATCCCTCGCATCCTGGGAATCGACATTCCTTCCTCCGAAGCCAAACGCATTCTGGCGGCGCTCGGTTGCGAGATATCCCAAACCAATGACGATTCGTTCGCTGCCATACCTCCCAGCTGGCGGACTGACCTGCAGCGCGAAGTGGACCTCCTCGAGGAAGTAGCGAGGATCTACGGATACGATCAGATCCCCGACGACGCGATGGTCCCGCTAAGCATCGCGTCGCCGAGGCCCAAAGACATCGCGCTGACCCGAGTTCGCCAGGTCCTGAGTGCCTACGGCATGGATGAAGCCATGACCCCCAGCGTGGTAACAGAGACACTGGAGAACTGCGGTAGCCTGTGGACAACCGCCCCACCTCTGTTAACTGAGACCCCGCTGCTGATCGGATCGCGGTCGTTGCGACGGTCGCTCCTACCAAGCTTGCTCTCGGCTCGCCACACCAACCAAACGTTGGCGATACGGAACGCACAGCTCTACGAGGTCGCGAACATCTACGTTCCCGGCAAGCAGGCAGCGGACGTGCCACGCCAGCAGAGTACACTCGGCATCGTAACCGAGGGCAACCTCAGTCTCGTCAAAGGGGTTGTTGAAGAAATCTTGGAACAAGTTCTAAGTCGCGGCGCCAAGCCGGAATGGATCGTCAAGGACCATCCGTTTTTCCTCGCCGGCAGTTCACTTTGCATTTCGCTCGGCAAGGAACCAGTTGGATTTGTGGGGCTGGTCGACGGGAAAATCCAGGAGAGCCTGGCGCTGGACCAGCCCGTGGCTGCTGCCGAGCTGAATGTCGATCTACTGACAGATCACCTGGAGGAAGTGCGCAGGGCCGATCCGGTCAGTGCGTTCCCAGCCGTATCCCGCGACCTGAATTTCATCGTCGATGAACCGCTGAGGTGGAATGAGCTGGCCGCACAATGCCGGGCACACGGCGGAACCGACCTCCAAGACGTGCTATACCAAGAAACCTATCGGGATACGAAGAAAGATGGCGCAAACAAAAAACGCACTCTGCTCACTCTCCACTTCCAGAGCCTAGAAGGCACGTTGACTGGAGGACGGGTTGACGCGGCCGTCGAACGGGTCATCGAGGCATGCAAGAAGGAATTTGGCGCGAAACTACTGAGCTAGGGCAAACTAGATAAACGTTGCAAGGGCAACACCTGAGCATCTCCCAACGTGCCCTCACGTTCCATCGTGTCCCGTCATGATGATTGCCAGCAAAACAGGCCCGCTGCTTCCCCAGTGACTCCAGCTGGCGTCAGGTGAAATGGATGGCTGCGCTGGAGTCGTCGGACTTGGCCCGCGCTGGCTAAGTTGCTAGAACGAGGCATGGACACTCGGCCTCGATACCTTAGTTTGCTCGCATTGCATCTCGCAATCTGTGGCTGCAGCTCTTTGCACAAACGCGACGAGAGCGACCGGCCGGTGAGCCGTGTTCTGCAACCGGTCAATGACTTGCTCAGCGATGCCGGACTCAATGTCTCCGGTGAGCAGCCTTCGCACTCGCGGCAGTGGCGGTCCGACCTGATGGTGTTGCCCCATGCCAAGCTCGAAGACGACCGCGTTCATCTGTTCAATATTCGAGACTGCGAGTACCGGACGGAAGAAGACTACGATGTCCGGCATTTTGATCGGCCGATACGACTAGACGAAGTCCGGACGATCGACTTTATTGTCGTACCGTTTAAGGAGGCCCCATCCCTGGCCCATACGATGATCAGTTTTGGTCTACTCGATGGCCAACATCTTGTTTTTTCCGTAGAAGCGCGGCTTGAGCAAGGCGAGTCCTATACGGCGCTCGGTGGCTCCTTGAATCAGTACGAACTGATGTGGCTCGTCGGGACCGAACGAGATCTCATTCGATTGAGAACAGATGTTCGCGATGTCGATGTCTACCTCTATCCCACACGAGCGACGCCAGAGCAAGCGCAGCGCGTATTCATGGCGGCCATATCTCGAGTAAACGAGATCGCCAACAGCCCTGAGTTTTACGATACCCTGCGAAACAACTGCACGACCAACATTGTCGATATGGTTAACAGCCTGCGTCCGGGCTCGATTCCAGAGGACATTCGGGTCCTATTGCCTGGCCACTCCGATCGCTTGGCATACGACCTCGGGTTGCTGGCGGGCCAAGGTTCTTTTGAGGAAATCAAGGCCACCAGC
>JANQJJ010000218.1 GCA_028281725.1 Pirellulaceae bacterium
AAAACGCAGAGCCAAGAAATACAAGCTCATGCAGAAGCCACGCGATCCAAACCGAAACCGTTACGCATCAGCAGCTTAGCTCTAATACCCGTGCCATTCAGGCCTGACCCCTTTTTCTCTCACTCGCTTGATCACGATATCTTGCTACAATCGAAAAAGAGGTCCGAATGATTGAAATCAAATACACTGGCGATGAACTTTGGGGAAGAATTGAGCGAGCCGTGGAAAAAGTGAAAGAACGACTGCGGCGAGTCACTCAAGCTCTCAACCAAGCGGACGTGCCGTACGCGGTTATTGGAGGCAATGCTGTACAACACTGGGTCGCTCAAGTTGATGAATCTGTCGTCCGCAACACACGCGACGTCGATATCATTTTAAATCAAGGCGACCTGGAGCGAGCTATAACTGCTCTTGAGCAAGCGGGCTTTATCTACAGACGTACAGCTGGGGTTTCCATGTTCCTTGATGGGCCGGGTGCAAAAGCTCGTGACGCGGTACACGTTGTCTTTTCGGGCCAAAAAGTGCGGGACGACTATCCTGAGCCAGTGCCGGCGATCGATGACTACGAATTGATCGAAGATGCAAGGACTCTCCCGTTGGAGGCGCTGGTGAGGATGAAATTGACTTCATTTCGTCGCAAGGACCAAGTGCATATCTTGGATATGATTTCCATTGGTATGGTCGATGAATCATGGCTAGCGCGTTTTTCCCCAGAACTACGACTACGATTACAAGAATTACTTGATGATCCAGATGGCTAGGTGAAATCAAAGGGGTCAGATTTGGAGATTTGGAAGTTTTACGTGCTACGCTTATGAGGTGGCTTGGTTCAGCGAGCCGAGGATTGGCAATGGGAGGCACTTTGGCGCTGGCTACAGAAACCGGAGCCTGATCCGAAGCTGCTGGCCCCTGGCTCAACTTCCCGGCTGGGTCGAACGCGTCAACGAGCCACTATCGAATCAGGAACTGGCTGCGGTTCGGCTCTCAGCGCAGCGGGGGCGGCCGCTTGGTGACGAAACGAGGGTCGAGGCGATCGCACGCAGGCTCAACCTGGAGTCCACCCTGCATCCCAGAGGCCGATTCCCAAAAGATGGAAACAGAAAAGAGACCTGACCCCTTTTTCTGTTTGGGGAACTTCGATGAAGAACCGTGCGTCTGTCCTATACCGCGAGGGCTGTTATGTGGCTTTGCGGACGGTTTTCGGCAGCTGGTTTTCAGCTGCCGCGCAAAAGCTCAGCGCCTCCCAGCGGCCCGTTGCCTCCGGGTGGTGCCCTTGGCCGGACCGTTCACTCTTCTCGGAGTCTTGTGATGAAGCGAGTACCCTGGTTGTTCTCTGTCGCCCTAGTGGCGATTTTTGCCTTGGTAGCGGGCGCTATCCAGCGAGACGAACCTTCGCCTGAATCTTTGCTCGACAAGGCAAACCAGTTGCGCGGTGAGCAAAACTGGAACGACGCCTTGAAGATCTATCGTAGAATTGTTTCTCGGACGGACGCCGATGGCAAGACAGTAGCCGATGCCATCGAGCGGGCCTCGGGTTGCGTGCTGCGTCTGAATCAATTCTCCGAAATTGACGGACTGCTTGCTCAAGCCATCGAGTCGCACCCGCGGGACTGGCGGGTCTTGCGAGCGGCTGCCGTGATTCTCCGGCGACAACCCCACAATGGGATCATCGCGGATCAGCGTTTTACGCGCGGCTATACCTATGGCCGCCAGAGTGGTGTCTATGTCCAGACGCTCGAACAAGATCGCTTGCAGGCGATGAAGTGGCTTCTGGCTGCCATCGAGCGGGCGGAGCAACAAGACTTGGAAGATGCCGACCAGGACATGGCGAACCTGCACCTGGAGTTGGCAAGCGCCATTCAGCTCGGACGCCACGGCCAGCAGGCTTGGCAACTGCAGGTAACGACGGATGTCACCGCCAAGCCGGACTATCTGGATTTCGATAGCAACACCTACGCTCCCTCTCGATACGCGCCGGTCGATGAAGCGGATCATCCGCTGCTCTACACGTCGGTCGACTCATTCGAAGCCGCTACCTCCGACGGTCAGCGATTTCGCTGGGCGTTGCAGCAGGCCGAACGCTCTGACCATTGGCGCGAGGATGCCCGCCTGCAGTGGGCGCACTTCCTCCATACGCAGTTCTCCGTCGATACGCTCGCACAGGATGCCTGGCTTCTAAGACGACGCCCTGAAGACGAACAGGCCCAGTCGGGAAGATTCGCAATCCATACGTTAAGCGAAACAGAGACAATCGCCCGACTTGCATCCGGCGTCAAACGTTTCCAGTTGGACGACGAGACCAATCCAATTTGGCTTTACCGACAGATCGCTTCTTCCCAAGATGCAGCAGCGGCTTCCTCGGCCAGCTGGAGTCTGGTGCAAACCTTCCTGAATCGGCGGCAGTATCCCAAAGCCGCAACCGAGTTGGCAGCCTATATCGAACGTTTTGGAGACGACTCCCGGAAATCCAAGAAAAAGCTACTCGACAGCATTCGGCAGCCTAGAATCTCGTTTGACCCAGTCCCACCCCAAGTCGCCGGCAAAGCCGCCCAGCTGAGCCTGCTGTTTCGCAACGCCACAGAAATCGAGTTCGTGGCTTACCGAGTCGACGTCGAGAAGATGCTGATCGACACCAAGAACTTTTATCGGAACTTCAGAAGTCAAAATCACCAATTCGGTGCGACGTCGAATAGAAATCCTCCCAATCTAGACTCTCCGGTCATTCTATTCAGTGACCAAATCGCCCAAGACTACGTTGAGGAAAAGGCGGGCCAATGGACGCAGGTCGTCAAACCACGCCCGAATCACTGGGACCGTCGGTCCACCATCGATACACCGCTAACCCAGCCTGGGCTCTATCTTATCGAAGCCAATGCCAACGACGGGGCGCACCGGGCCAGATGCCTGGCGTGGATTCACGACACGGTCATCGTACGCAAGCCAATCTCCGGCAAACAACTTTTCTACATAGCCGATGCCGAATCAGGGGAACCCGTCGCGGGAGCCAATCTGGAGCTGTTCGGCATGCGGTACCAGCGACAGCAAAATGGTCGCAACCAGGTCGTGACGAAGAACTTTGCGTTACGATCTGACGCTTCCGGGCAAGTCGAGGCACGTATCGAAAATAATTTTCAGTGGTACGCCGTTGCGCGATCCGCCGGTGGCCGCCGCGCATTGCTCGGCTTCGACCGTCTCTGGAGCCAGCAGTATCAAGCCGAGACCTACCGGCAATGGAAGGCATTCGGGGTTGCGGAGCGTCCTGTCTATCGTCCCGGCGACACGCTGAGGGCGAAATTCTGGCTGGCCTACACCGCTTACGGAGACGTTCAGGCGCCGCGGGTGGCTAACGCTGACGTCACCGTGCAGCTGCTGGATCCTCAGGGAAACCAGGTCACTGAAACCAAACTGACCACCGACGATTTCGGGGGTTGTGATCTCGAAACCGATCTACCGAAATCGGCTGCGTTAGGCAGGTACCATTTCAACGTACGCGGTCCCGGTGGCTGGGTCCAAAGTTCATTGGCGGTCCGGGTGGAAGAGTATCGAAAGCCGGAATTCGAAGTCAACATTCTTGCTCCGAGCAAGCCGGTTGCCCTGGGGGAAACCGTCGAAGCCAGAATTCAGGCCAAATACTACTTTGGCACGCCCGTCACCGACGCCGAAGTCGCCGTGACCGTCCAGCGGAGCACCTATCAGGATGCGTACTATCCGGCTGCGCCGTTCGACTGGTGTTATGGCCCAGGCTATTGGTGGTTTGCTGAAGACTACCTTTGGTATCCCGGCTATCGCAATTGGTGCGGCTGCTTCGCGCCAAGCCCCTGGTGGTTTCCTCGCTGGGGATACGAACCTCCTGAGTTGGTTCTTCAACAGCAATTGGAACTCGACTCCCAGGGCGAAGCTGTGGTCAGCATCGATACGGCTCTTGCCAAGGCAATCTACGGCGACCAAGACCACCGATACTCCATCTCCGTTGAAGTTCGTGATGCTTCGCGGCGGACGATTACGGCTCAGGGCAACGTCATCGCGGCCCGAGAGGCGTTCAAAATCTACTCGTGGACCGACCGCGGCTATTACCGAGTTGGAGATCGGATCGAAGCGAACTTCCACTCTCGCATGCTCGACGGAACGACCGTCACGGCCCAAGGCAATTTGGATCTGCTACGAATCACTTATGACGCGCTCGGCCAGCCGACCGAGCGCACCGTCGCTACCTTTCCGGTTGCAACCGATGAAGACGGTCGTGTGAAACAGGTCATGCAGGCGGATCAGCCCGGACAATACCGTTTGCGACTGCGGCTGTCGGATGATGCTGAACACACGGTCGAAGGCGGCTACATTTTCACGGTCCGCGGCGCGGGCGCTACTGGGGCCGACTTCCGCTACGGCAATCTCGAGTTGGTGCCTGACAAGCAACACTACGCGCCTGGGGATACCGTGCGCCTACAGCTTGCCTCGGATCGCGAGGATGCCCGTGTTGCGTTGTTCATCAGGCCGGTGGGTGGCGTCTACCAGCTCCCGCGTTTCGTCAAGCTCGAATCCAAATCAGCCATCGTCGAGATCCCGGTTACGCGAGAGGATCAACCCAATTTTTTTGTCGAAGCATTTACAGTTTACGATGGCGGAGTTCATCACAAGACACGAGAGATTATCGTACCACCGGAAAACAAGGTCCTGGAAGTCAGTTTGTCTGCGGACCAGGAAGAATACCTACCTGGTCAGGAGGCTGTCGTCGACGTACGTGTCCGTGACTCCCATGGCGAACCGGTTGCTGGTTCCTGCTTGATTTCAGCCTACGATCGTTCGCTCGAACAGATTGCCCCAGATGTCTTGCCGGATGACATTCGCGAATTCTTCTGGAAATGGCGACGCAACCACCGTCCCCAGTATCGAACGAACGTGCAACGGCCTACTCGACCACTGCACATCCGTCAGCTTCCTCGCTTGCTCCCTCTGGGAATCTTTGGCGCCAGTCTGGCGGATGATATGGAGGTAACTCAGTCGGACCGGTCACGGGCAGAGAAACGTCAGCTCGGTACGCGCCAGTCTCGCGGCCGCGCGGGAGGCTTCGGGGTTGCGGGAGGCTTAGCGGAACCGTCAGCTGCCCCCATGTCAGCCTCAGCGAATATGGCTGTCGCGGAAGGTGAGGCCGCGCCAATGGACCTGCAAACGGATGGCATGGCGGCCGAGCAGGGAGTTGCCGCGTCTCCGAAAGTCCGCAAAGACTTCGCGGATTCGGCTCTTTGGCTGGCCAGCATCACCACCGACGATGAGGGGAAGGCAACCGCTCAGTTTAAGATGCCGGAGAACCTGACGAGTTGGAAACTCCGCAGCTGGGCCGTCGGAAGCTCAACACGGGTCGGTTCGAGTTCTACGGAAGTCGTCACTAGAAAACAACTGTTGGTGAGACTGCAACAACCCCGCTTCCTGGTCGAACGTGATGAAGTCGTCCTGTCCGCCATCGTCCACAACGACCTGCCAACCGAGCAACACGTTCGCGTTTCCCTTGAGATTGACGGACAAACTCAGCTGGAGCGGATGCCGGGCGTGGAAGCGGCGCAGGCGGTCGACATCCAGCCTCACGAGCAGGCGCGCGTCGATTGGCGATGCCGCGCGGTGGCAGAGGGGAATGTCACCATCCGAGCGCTGGCCATCTCGGATGCAGCGTCCGATGCCATGCAACTTGAGCTACCGATCGTAGTCAATGGAATCCTCAAGACAGAATCACTGGCAGGGACTGTGCGCCGCGACGAAGATAGCGCCGTCGCCACCCTGACCGTGCCCGACCAGCGGCGCACCGAGCAGTCGCGTCTGACCGTTCGTCTGAGCCCATCGTTGGCGGCCGCGATGATCGATGCGCTGCCTTACATGGCAGATTATCCCTATGGCTGTACCGAACAGACGCTGAATCGATTCCTGCCGACCGTCATGACTCAGCGAGTCCTACAAGACATGAAGGTAGATCTCGCAAGTCTAAAAGCGAAGCGAAATAACTTGAACGCTCAGGAGTTGGGCGAACCCGCAGAGCGGCGTCAGCGTTGGAAGCGGCTGGACCGGAATCCTGTGTACGACGTTGCTGCCGTTGCCGACATGGTCGATTCGGGCGTACGTCGTCTGTCCG